>CACZNW010000116.1 GCA_902782595.1 uncultured Methanobrevibacter sp.
GGACTGCTTACCCAGTTTCCACTACCTGCAGGAACTTCAGCCCAGCCAACAGCAGAGGAAACGAGTTTTGCAATAATTTTATTGCCTGCGATTCTAGTATTATTAGAACTGTATGCACGAATAACATTATTGACTTCCCATCCGGTTGTAGCCCCTACATAATTTATAGTGTTGTCGAGGAGTTTTAGATTTGAAGCTAAATTAGCAACTATTGCATATCCGTTTGATCCTGCAGCTGCATTGAAATTAATATTTACTGTATTGATTTCAACATCACTTGCGTTATCAACAACTATTGCAAAAGTTTCTTTGTTCTGGTTAATTGTAATATTGGAAATTACAACATTGCTTGAATTTACATAAATGGAAATATTGTTTAATATTCCATCACCTGTAATGTTTACTGCACGGTTCAATATGATTGTATTGACACCGACATCTGAGATATTTCCACTAAATTTCAATTCATTTGCTGTAACATTTTTTAATAATTCCCCTGATTTGTTGAAATACTCATTGAAATTATCTTTTGTTACAACAGCACTTTCACCGTCACTTACTATTGAGGGATCTTCTTCAACAGCAAGCGATTCATCAAATTGGCTTTCTTCATCGATTGCTACTGTATCAGTGACATTATCACTAGCAAAAGCTACGCTTACAGACAATAAGACTACAGAAAGCATTATTAATGTGATTAGTAAACTTTTTACTTTAATAGTTTCACCTCGTTTTGAATAAATAATATAAAATAATAGTCATAGAAATTATAAATTAATTAAAAATTAACTGACTATATGATATTAGTTTAATTTTAAAAATATTTAAATTTAATTAAAGTAAAATTGAAAAAAAAGTAAAATGAAGGTTAAAAAATATTAACCCTATTTTTTAATTTTAATTGTATTTTTTATTGTACATCCACCATAACTGGAAGAGATAGTATATTTGCCTACCTTTAAATTTTTAATATTAACGGTGGCAATACCTTTCTTATTGGTCTTGGCTTTATACTTTTTACCTTTAATTTTAAAGATTATTTTTTTGTTTTTTAAGGCTTTACCGTTTTTATTTACAAGTTTTGCTGAAAATTTAATCTTTTTGGCTTTCTTTTTAACAATGTTCTTTGCGGATAAAGTTGGTATGAAAGTTATTTTATTGGATAGAGAAAATCCTGCGAAACTGGCTGTGATAGTATACTTGCCCACACCTAATTTAACTGAACATACTGCATATCCTGAGTTATCAGCATTAGAAGTTATTGTTTTACCATTGATTTTAAAAGTAACGGTTTTACCAGCAGCTGCTTTTCCGTCAACATCAAATACACGGACTTTATATTTCACCGTATTTCCATAATAAACTGAATAATCCTTATCTCCAGTTATTGCAGTGACAACCTGGACATTGAAACCGGCCGTACTTTCACAATATTTGCCTTCAGCCTGTGAAGTAACGGTTACTGCATATGACCCGCTTTTAACATTGTCAGGCAGTATTACTTCACCATTGGCATTTGTAACAGCAGTATATGTAACAGTGCCCACCTTAAGGAATACTTTTTTATTGGCTACTTTATCTCCGTTGGAATCTATTAAGACAGCAACAGGACTTTTAATATAAGTATTAGTATAACCGTTTATTGTTACATTAAGTCTTGGCAAAACAGTAATATTGCCCATTGCCACAAGATTATTGAAGTTATTTGATTCGCTGATTTCTGTGCGAATGCCATAATTACCGACTTCAACGGATGCCGGAAGTTCATAGTTTATTTTGGCTAATCCGTTTTCATCAGATACTGCAGTTCCCATCACCACATCTCTTCCACGAATCATAGTGAATTTAACACCAGCACCTTTTATAGGGTTTCCCAATGAATCAACTACTCTTAAACCAACACTTTGGGTGTCACCCTGAATAATTGAAATGTTCGGAATAATAACTGTCGGATCTGCTTTTTCTATTTCAAAAGGTATTTTATATATGGACGCCTTATAATTATCTTTAAATAGCTGTGCAGTGAAGATATATTCGGCCGGAGTATATGAATAATCGAATTTGATTTTAAAGCTTGCAAGACAATCAGATATTGTTGTGTGATTAATCAGGTGATTTTCTATATCATAAATATTAACAATACCTCCGTTACAATCATCGGAGAATGTTAAGTTGAATTGTCCTTCGTCCAGATACACAATGGTACTTACGGAAATGACAGGGTTGTCTGCGATAAATTTGTAATTATTCAAAACAGTGTTTTTAGCGGAGCTGTTTACGGCAAGGTTGCCTGTGCCCACTTTACAGTCAAGATAATTGTCCACAACAACATTGTCAGTTGCTTCATCATCAATTAAAACTGCATAGCCTGAAACTGAAGTAACTTCATTGCTTTCAACATTGTTATTTGTTGAATTCGATTTAAGATAAACTCCCGCATTTCCGGAACCTAAACTGTCAAGATTTTTAATTGTAAGAGATTCTCCACTGCCATTAGTAAGAACAGTGTTTTCTTTAATCTGGTTTCTATTACCGTTTGAAAATATAATTCCATAAACATCCTTACCGTTTCCGGAGACGTTATTTCCTCTCAAAATATTGTCATTGGAACTATATCCCAAAATACCGTAAACCACTTCTGAATTCAATAGAATTGAGTTGTTGTTTGCAGTTGATTTATGAGACATTTCAAAATATATACCATAAGAAACACCAGATTTTACATTTATAGTGTTATTTTCAATTAAAGTATCTTCTGATTCATCGCCGATGATAATTCCTTCAGCACAGTAATTTCCTTCAAGTGTTATTTCATTTGAAAGGAATTTATTATTTGTTGCACCCTGACCAATCGGAGCAGAGTGACCTGTTAAATATCCCAATACTCCCATACCATAAATATAGTTGTCATTGGCTTTTACAAATACATTGTTTTGAGAGAAAACGTTGTTATGACTGTTGAAATATAAATCTATTCCTACCAGTGAGTTTTGAGAAGAGTCATTCCCTATTATTGAGTGAGATTCATTTAATTTGGAAGTGACATTCACATCGTTTCCAGAAACCAGGTTATTTGATGAGTATAATAATAAAATTCCGTAAGTCTGATAAATTTCTGAAACAACGTGAGCGTTACTGGTTGAATATCCGTCACCATAGGAAGTGCCGTTGATTACAAGCTCATTACCATCAATACAATAAGACCTGCCATCAATAACAAGCTCATTACCATCAATACAATAGGATTTACCGTCAATAACAAGCTCTTCACCATCAATACAATAATGAGTGCCGTTAATTGTGATTCCGGTTGAATCAATTGAATAAGGCACACCATCTATTACAAGCTCTCCACCATCAATACAATAAGACCTGCCATCAATAACAAGCTCTTCACCATCAATACAATAAGATTTACCGTCAATAACAAGCTCATTACCATCAATACAATAAGACCTGCCATCAATAACAAGCTCATTACCATCAATGCATTTTTCAGGGGAAAATTTATATGATTCGCCTGTTCCAATGGTTTTAATCTTGTTTCCTATAAAAGAACAGTCTTCAGATTCATAACAGAGCAAAGTAAAAGTTAAAAAATCCCCTTCAGACACTAGAGTGTTGTTTAAAACTTCCACATCTACGGAATCCAGTACATAAATGGCATATGCCGCTTTTGGATCGGATACCTTAATATCACAATTGGTGATTCTAACACCGTTTGCCTGATTAACGAAAATTCCCCATGCATTAACCCTGTTGGCCAGTTCATTGATGATTTTTAAATTTTCAATCAGTACGTTTCCGCAGGTAACTTTGATAGTGGAATTATAAAATACTGCATTTCCTGTCAGTTTTACACTTTTAGTTATATAGATTACTTCATTTGAAAATGTTCCGCTGAACTCAAGGATATCTGAATCGTTGACTTCAGCAGTTAATCCTCCATTATCATTTATGTATCTTCTTATAGAAGATGGAGTTATGAAATGTGGTTTTCCTTTAAAGATATAGGTTGGTTTTGAGGTGTCGATGACTCCTGACGGAGTGTTTATTTTTTTTCCATGAACAATGTTGCTTACTTCATCGATATTGGAAGTATCGGCCCGAACGCCGCTTGCATCGATTGCATATTCATTATTGGTTACAACAATATTGTTTGTAACGGTTACATTTGACGGCATTCTTTTAGAACTGATTTTTTCTATTAAAATCCCGACTCCCTTATCGGAAGTGATGTTATTTTTATCAACCAGCAAACCGGATCCTTCGTCCTTTTGGTAGATTCCTGAACCAAGTTCTGTGAAAACTGTGTTGTTTCTGACAACTACGTTGGATCCTCCGGCAACAATTCCCCTTCCTTTTAATGTGACGTTGACGAAATTGTTTTCCACGATTGAATTGTCAATTGCTGATATTCCCGCACCTGTGGAAATAACTTTAGCTCCTAGAATCTGATTGTCCCTTACAAGTGAGTTGTAAGAAGCTACAATACCGTATTCTCCACCGCTTTCAATGCCCGGATGATTGTAATCCGCTCCGGTAAGGTTAATAATCTTATTTTTTATAATTATATTTCCTGTTCCTGTAGTGGAAACACCTCGATAACCTCCAATTATGGTATTGGAGTTTATTGTATTGTTGTTTCCCATTGCCTGGATACCATATGCCCATGATGTCGGCAGCACATTATAATGTACTGTATTATTATAGATATTGTTAAAGTTGGATTTTCCTCCATTTAACGGTCCACCCGAATAGCTGGACAGATAAATACCATTGGCATCATCTGCTTCAACATGATTGTCATGAACATAATTGTAATGAGAACCGCTTATGAGCAGAGGAGGAGTTGACCTTGTAAAACTGCCGTGACCGTATGTTATACCATAGGCTTTTAGATTATTATCCTTTATTTCATTGTTATTTGCATTGTTGGCTATGCAGATACAGTATGAAGATTTTCCTGTGTTTGTTATTGTACATCCTTGAATAATACAGTTACTTGCCGAATTCAGGAAAATTCCGTATGTTTCATCATTTGTATTCTGTATTTTAAGATTTGTTATTGAACTTCCGGACGCTCCACTGGAAAATGTAATAATGGAATTTTTCATATTATTTGAAGCGGTTCCGGCAATATTGATTTTTTGATTGAAAACGAATTTTTTTGCAGAAAAGCTTCCATCCAGATTAATTGAATCCCCTGCTTTTATATTAGAAGATATTAGATTACCGTTAGAATCAAAGTATTGATTGTAATTGCTTTCTGTAATCGTATGTGGAGAAGCAGAGATTTGTGAATCCTCCTGACTGGCAGATAGAGAATCATTATAATAATTTATATCCGGATTATCCGTACCAGCTTCATTGCTTACCATGTCGGTTTCATTTGCATCTGCAGCACTTACCGCTGCAACAGAAACCATCAACAGCAATAAAACTAGAAAAATTTTAATTTTTTTCATCATATTATACCTCATCAATTTGACTTTGAAAATTGATTTTAAAGTTTAATAAATTTTACTTTAAAAATTTTCATTATATTGTTAGTTTTGTTAAGAGGCAATATTTAAAAATTACTAAAAAAAAAATAAGTTTAGATGATTATTTAATAATCATCATAATCCCGGTCATTTCTTAAATAACCAACTAAAAAGATTGCAATTAATAAAATCACTGCAATAATAACAAATATCGGCATGCTTGATTCAGTGGAACTTGAAGACTTGGCAACGGATTTCTCAGAAATTTCATATGATTTAACTCCACCAGTACTTTCACCGCCGGAAGATGCATCCTGTGATGAAGATGAATCGGCAGCAGACTTGGCATTTCCAGATTCGGAAGCGTCAAGTCCCACAGCAGTTTTACCTCCGGAATTAGATCCGTCTGATTTTGACTGCTGTGAAGTACTGTTTGACAATACATTAGCGTTCTGATTGCCTGTTTCTCCTGATTCAGCGCCCTTACCATTATTTCCCTGACTTCCTTGAGTATCCATTTCTTTGTCCATCTGGTATAACGGTTCTGTTTCAGTTGCCTGAGCCAATATCTCAGCGAATTTTTGTTTTTGAGCAGGAGTTAGGGAACTTAACTGAATAATTTCTGAATTCCATGCAAGATTTTTACATGTGTGGTGACAACATGCAACACCATAGTCAATTACACTTTGCATATATGCATCAACCAATTTCTGAACAGCACTTGCATCTCCGTCCCAAAGTCCCTGTTGAGCCATATATATCATCCAGGCCATTGATGACTGTGACCCTGCTGCCAAGGTATTACTGTTAACTCCAGAATTAATGGAAAGTATTGTATCTGACAATTGGTTTCCCAATTCTCTGTTTAACTTTTCACCACCCAATACAGTTGTGGCATAGAAATTCTGGAATCTGGAAGCATAGGCGTTCATTCCGGCAGGGGTTTTAACCAGTGCATTATAATATTGAGGGTTTAAAAGAATACTTCTGATTTCAAAGTCCAGTTCCTCCTGATAGGTTCTTGAAATATATTTGTTTTTATTCCTTATATCAAAGAAAGCAGTATCAGGTTTTGCTTTACCTGATTTTTCCTTCAATACATTTGCTGCATTATAAAGACCTCCAAACCAGTCATAGTAATCGTCTGAATCGAATAATCTCCAGCTGCTGTCAAAGTTTTGAGTGATTACATCAACATTATCAAGCAAGTATTCATATGTATCTCTTTGTTTTGTAACAACAATATTGCCTTTTTCATCCAAAGTCCATGAATATGATACTTTATTGAGATAAACATCCATTGCATATTCATTGATTGAATCTATACTCCAGTCGGCAGTGTTCGGAATCAGGTTTGACATTCCGGTACCTTCCAGAACATTGCCGGGAAGTCCGAATAACCTGTCAAGATGAGGATTTTCCGCATAATGTTTGATAACATAGTTATTGGTTTCGTTTTCACCTTCAGCATTTGCGGCAAATTCAACTGCCCTCAGCATCCAGGTAATCCAGTCCTTGTTATTTGTTACCATACTTGCAAAAACATCTATTCTAGGTCTGTTGACAACAGAACCGTTATTTAATGTTATTGTCAAATCTTCAATTGGAATCTGTTCCACTCCAAGAACCTTTCCGTTGTCCGCCCAGACAGGCTTGCATCCCAAAAAGTACATGAACTCAGCAACACCTATTCCTTCAGTTCTGGATATTTCTGTACCCCACAGAATTAAGGAAGTTAATTCAGGCCATTTACCGTGCTGTTCATAATAGTTTGCAAGAAGCATGTCAACAATTCTGACTGCAGAATTATATGCTGCCTGTGAAGGCATTCTTGTCGGATCGGAAGCATATCCGTCATATCCTGTCGGTATTGAATCTCCATATGAAGGGTCAGCAAACAAACCTGCTTTCACATATCTTCCACTTAAAGCTAAAAGAATTGCATTCCATTCGTTGTTCAGCTGGATATTTGTAATAATATCTTCACAATAAAGTGTTGAATTATATAATCCTGTGCCTTCGCCAATGCCGAACTGTTTGTTCAGATTTTTCGCTGATTCACCTTCAACTAAACGGGTAGCATAGCCTTTTAAGAATGATTTGATTTCATCAGCTTCGGACTGGTATTTAAGATTTCCCTGAATATCATCATAGAATTTCAAATCCTTCAGTTTAGGATATAAGAATCCGAGTAACTGGTCATAAATCTTTGTTTGAGAAGTTACAATTGTAATTACTTCTTCAGCGAGTTCATAACCGGTTAAAATCTTTCCGAGATGGTGGAGACCGAATGTATTGAAATCATCTTCCATATCATCCAGATATATATGAAGTTCATCAATCCAGTTTTGGAAAGTTTCATCACCTGATATGTTTCTAAATCCTAATGAAGGAGCCAATTCCAAAATCATCTCCTTATAGGATTCTGCATTTGCAGAAACGTTTAAGTTTATCTGTTCGTTATAGTAATTAATGTAATTTTTCAGGGTTGTGTAATTACCATAGAGTTCAGACGAAACCATTGCAGGAGTCATGTGAGTAATCAGTAAAGCTGAACTTCTGTCTCTTGCAACCATAGCTTCACCAGGATTGGAAACAATATAAGGATAAACAGTCGGGATTAAAGTTAATTCGAATGTCCAGTCCCCAGGAAACGCTCCCAGATTAATACCCGGCAACCATTCCAAAGTTCCGTGAGTCCCCATTGAAATGATGGCATTCATTTTAGCTGTTTTTTCCATCCATTTATAAAATGCCACATACTGCTGGTGAGGAGGTATTGTTAAACTGTGATAATCCTGTACTTCCTCCCATCCTCTGCTCGGCTGGAAAGTGACAAATACATTACCGAACCAGACCCCAGGAATTACAATGTATTTTTCTTTATAAACCATTGCAGGTCCCAATCCGTCCTTCCAGTAGGATATCATCTGGTTGAATAAGTCATCATTAACATCAGATGTCAAATACTCAAAGTCACTTAATGAAATCAGCTGATGATGCTCCATCAGATAATCCCAGTTTTCTTCAACATAGGTATTGAGCAGTCCTTTAGCCCATGAACCCTTATTGTTCATGTCAAAGATAAGCTGAGTTAAGTTATATAATGAAATCAGGTTTACAAGAGTCTTATTAATCAAATATGAATCATCGGAATTGATAATCCACTGATATGTGTTGTTTACAGAATTTGAATACTCAAAAGACCCTCCGATATCATAACCCTGATTATACAACTGATAAAGCAGTTCAAAAGTACTGTTGAAAACATCCAAATAGGAAGCGCCTATTTCGGCTTTACCCGGCGGATAATTATAAAGCATTATTGCCACTTTTTTATCGGAATTATTTAAATCATGTAAATCTGCCCATTTACAGTTTAGCTGAACCATCTTATCAACGCCTTCCTGGATAACGTGAGAGTTACCCAATGAATCAACGTAAGACAAAGCGACCTGACCGAACACACCTTCAAAACTTGGATAAGTTACCATGAATGTCCATTCGACCTGAGGTCCCAATTCACTCAGATAGCTGTATTCTGAAATTTCAACAATTCCTTTTAAAACATGCAGATCTATGTCGGTTAAATCAGGTTCGGCAGTCCCATTGGCATAATCCAGAGACCAGCTGCATAGGGAATTTACCGCTGAAATGCCCACAGATGAAAGTGAAGCTATTTTGTTTAAAATTGAAGACATAGGAGGCTGTGTTCCTGTTTTAAACACATTGAATGCAGGTCTTCCGTTAGCTTCATATCCTCGGATAAGGGCATCGGAAACTTCTTCACCCCCATAATAGGAAGCAATAGCTATAAACGGCTTATCCGGATGAAATTTGGCAATATAATCATTTTCAAATTTCTTGAACAGTGCTGTTGGGTCCAGTTCCTCAATCAGCCAGTCAACATAATTTTCAGTCATCCAGTTCAAACTGCCGTCGGAACTGTGAGTATAACCCGGATTTTCACAAATCCACTGATTAATAAGTTTTCCTTCAGGCACCAATGTATATAAACCTAAATCAGGATGATAAAAACCACATTCAGGAGACATTAAAGGCGCATTATTCTCATCGAGAGTCGGATTAACATATTTCTCGGGATTAATCAGATAGCGAACATAATCCAGATAGTTTTTCATGTTGCTTTGCAGGATGTCGGATTCGGCAATGTCTCTTGCCTGGAAATATGAACCGATGTATGTGTTTTCAATTGTATCGAAAGTATTGTTCTCGGCTGATGCTCCAACTATATGAATGCCCGTGTTGTTTAAAATCTGTTTTGAAAATACACTGAACGTGTATGCGACATTATATTTTGCATTGGCCGGAGATCTTGCCAGAAGTTCCTTCAGATACTGGGCTGTGAGAACACTGTATGCTGATTCTGAAAACATGTCTATATGAATGTAATTTGCATAATCAACCAGCCATGCTCTGGATTTGTCGAAATCTGTTGTGCTGATATAAGCTATTCTTTTTGACATGTTCATCAGCAAGTCAACTTTTTCGTTGTGGGAGTTATAGTCTACCAGAAGGAGTATGTCGGGGACAAACTGAATTCCCTTTATATCGACCGTTCCGCTTTTTTTGGTGAAGTCAATATTGTCATAAATCAACGGTTCGTAGGTGGAATATGAAACTTCCAGACAATAATTGGAAGATCCCAAACCCGTGATTTTAACATTTCCGTTTGAATCTGTTTTATATGTTGAAATCAGGTTTCTGTTAGAATCAAAAACCTTTACTGTTGCTCCCTCAAGATTAAATCCGTCTTCACTCCATGTTTTGCCATTTTCATTATAGGAATCTTTTACATTAACGACATTAATTACATTATTTCCCGCTTCAAGGATTCCCTCATCTGACTGAGAATCATGTACTTTTGGAACATCAGAAATTTGCCCCGTTTCTTCCAACTCACATGGAACATTCACCACATCAGACGCTGTTTCATTGTCTCCTGCAAACACCCCGCTTACAGTAAATACAAGCAATATTGAAATAATTAATGCGAATAATAGTTTTTTATCAGTTTTCGTTTTTTCACCTCCTTTACAGTCAGTTAAAACTTAATAGCAAAATAAATTTTTTACTATAAGTTTAAATTTGATTTGAAAACATATAAAATTAACTAAACTTAATGAAAATTAGGCCTTGTTAAAATATAATATACACAAAGAAGATACATTTATATATTTAAATAAAATAAATAAAATGTACTAAAACATTAAGAGGTGAATTTGATGCGCAAGATAATGATACTGTTAGCAATAATCCTCGTGGGAATGCTTATTCCAGCAGGATTTTCAACCAGTGACAAACAAGTTGTAATAACATATGGTGAAACCACCTACAACAATGCCGATTATAAAAATACAGTGAACACCTTTTTCACAAACAATGCAGGAGTCGATTTAAAAACAATTGATGCAGAAATCATCAAAGCAGTCGAAGTAAATAAGATTTCAAGTTCAATTACAGGTAAAACCTACTCCTCAAGTCAGATATTTTCCTCCGCACTGGTGGATTTAAACGACAATGACAATCTGGAAGTGAGCGTGGACAAATCAAAAATCACCACAATAACCGGAGACATGTATCTGTCCGCCTTAAAATCAGCAGGAATCACATCCGGACACGTTTATGTGACAAGTCCCGTAGAGGCAACCGGAGAATCTGCACTTGCAGGAGTCATGAACTCATATGAAGAAGTAACCGATGTTGAAATTCCGGATACCGTAAAAGAAGCTGCCAACAAGGAAATCTACACACAGGCAGACATTGTTAAAAACTCAGACATTGACGCTGACGAATTATCCAAACTGGTCGACGATGTAAAAGAAGAAGTGCAGACAAACAATGTTACAGACCATAAAGTTATCGTGAACATTATCAATAACTATACTATTAACAATAACATCAGCATTTCAAACAGCGACATTGAAAACCTTGCAACAAGTATAGAACAGACCCAGAATGTTCAGGGTGACGTGAATAATTACCAAAGCGAAGTATCTGACATTTTGAACAGTACTGACGAAAATAATGGAGATGGATTGTTGAATGGATTATTGAATTAATCCATTAAACCAATTTTTTTAACTCGTTGAGATTTACCTCAATGAACTTTTTATTTTTTGGGTCGGCCAGTATTTTATACTGTTTCAGCCCTGTTTTTGTGTAAGCTTCAGCCAATAAATCCTGCAGATAGTCAACATCACTGTTAAGCATGATATGCAACTTGTTTTTCTGCTCATCATTGAGTTTGTTTAAATGATCCTCAATACGTGACTGGAACTTTTGAACCACATTCGAATTCCTTTTTGCCATTCTCTTTAAAACGAATGATGGAGCCAGTGAAAAGAGATGCTCATATTCTTCAAGATCTTTATATGAAATTTTATCTTCCATAATCCCCCCCCATTATATAATTTAGATTACGAATTATTAATATTTTGGCATGTCTGAAACCCACGGCGGTACTCCTATCAGCAACTTGACAATGTTCTCAGTCTGATTGATACAACATCAAAGTGCATTATTCACAGAAACTTAGCGTAATATGCTTAGTCTATGAAGCGGGAAAATAAGAGATAATTTATACTGAATATCAAACAGATACAATTTGAACATCAGGGTTAAAAACTGGAGAATTCTTGCACAATATGTTAAATTAAACCCTATAAGGATAAATTCCCTTTTGAGAATATTCAATTTCCAACCATCTTTTAAGTAACATTTCTGAAATTTCATATTTCCCATTATTAAAGCGAATTAGATTCAAATTTTGCAATTTATTTAACTTATCGCTTAAGGAACCTGATTTGACATTTAATTTACGGGCAAGGTCAACCCTTTTTAAAGGCGAATCAATTAATGCAATTATCAAATCCTTTTCTTTTAAACTTAAACGGTTCCATTCATTAATCAAATGATTTCCAATCAATGAAATGTTATTATCAAATGCATCTACTACTTTATTTTCATCCAATTCTTGATTAACTGGAAGTTGCCGTGCAAAAGTGTTAATATAATATGGAATACCAGATGTGCAACTATAAAATCTTTCAAAACCATCGGATGTGAATTTTAGTTCTGATGCCCTTTCCTTAAGATAATTGCGAGTTGTCTGTTTTGAAAAAGGATTAATATTTATTGTAAGCATCCTTCCGCCAAATGCACCGCTATGCCCCGCAATCTCTGAAATCAGATTATCCTGCAATCCCATTGACCCGCTTAATATGTATGCCACATTCCTTTGTTCAGTTACATATCCTCTAAAATTCCATAGAAATGAATCCAGATAATTGCCCAATTCTTTGATTACCTGAAATTCGTCAATAATAATAATCATCCCATCAATTTTATTTTTGTTATGTTCATAAATTTCCTGAGGCAATCTAAAAACAAAATCCCTATATTTTTCCAAATCCCTTTCTGTTTCAATAATTGGAACTGGAATGGAAATATCAAAAGCACTTGCAACTACCATATCTTTTAATTTGAAGTTGTTAGTCTTGAAAAACTTATTTATATGAACATCTAAAGTATCTAACCCTTTTAGATGAGCTTCTTCAATAATTTTTCCATAATAAAAATCAAATAATCCCTTAAGAGACATATTATTCTTTTGATATGTTTGGGATGTGCTGAAATCCATATATGCAACCATATAATTTTCATTCATAAATTGTTTGATTTTATTTAACAGAACTGTTTTACCAACACCCCTGATGCCAGTCACTAAAATATCCGGAGCATTATTTTCACTTGTAGACTGCAAAAGTTTTGTTAGATTACTTATTTCCTGTGTTCTGTTAAAGAATTCTTCATCAGTTAAGATTTTGCTGTTTCCCCAAGGTAAATTAGACATGATATCACCAAGATGATTAATTTTCAATTACATAATAATATCTATGTTACCTACAATATATAATGTTTTTTATGTTATGTAACCGATTTTATGTTATATATAATATGTAATAGAATTTGCATTACATTTAGAAAGATATGTAAAAATAGGAAAATCAGCTTAAAAATAGAAAATAATTAATATTTCAAGCATGTTAAGAGTAACCCATACGCATTTGTCCATGTTACTACGATGAAAACATACATCAATTATCATATAATTTTAATGGATTGGATAAAAAATAAGATGATTACAATACTGAAATAGAAAAAAGAATATGAATATTAAAATTATAGACAAAACAAAAAGAAAAAGAAAAAAAATAGAGAGGGCTAATCTCTATTTTTTAACTGTAATTTTTTTGCTTACTACATCTTGACCATATGCAACTTTATAGACATATTTTTTACCAATTTTAAGTTTATTGATAACACTCTTTTTGATTGTGAATGTTGCAACACCTTTTTTGTTGGTTTTTGCATTATATTTTTTGCCGTTGAATGTCAAAGTTATTTTTTTACCCTTTTGCACTTTTTTAGCAATTGTTTTTAATTTAACTTTGATTTTCAAGGATTTAGCTGATTTTTTAACTTGGAGGTTTTTAGCAACAACAATACTATTAACTTTAACATATTTAGATAATTTTATATCATTATAAGTCATTGTAATAGTATATTTAGCCTTCTTAGGTTTTACCTTAGGCAATTTAAGAGTTGCATAACCTTTGGAGTTAGTTAAACGTTTGTATGTTTTTCCGTTGAATTTGAAAGTAACATACTGATTAACAACAGCTTCACCATCGATTGTTACATGTACCTTGTAGTTATATGCATTAGTATAGCAAATGCTAATACTTTTAGCTGTAAGGTTAGGTTTTGGAATCTTTACAGTAATGTTCTTCATAAAGGAATTGTACTTATCATCACCTGAGTAGAAGACATTTGCACTATAATTTCCATATGCTAAACTTGGCAAAATAACAATTACAGTACCATTTTCAACAGTAGCATAGTAATCTGCACCATTAATGCTTATAACAACATAACCTTTAGTGTCATTAGGTAAAGTTATATTGAACTTAGGTGATTTAGAACCAGCAGGAACAGTAACCTTAATAGATGTACTATTATCCGGAATATTCATAGGAACATTCACACTAGAAGTCTTACTGACTGGTGCATATTTAATATCACCAGAGTATTTAACTTCAACAGTATGATTACCATCATCCAATTCAGGTACAGTCAATTTAGCACTACCATTGGTTACAGGAGCACTTGAAACCTCTTTACCATCAACTAAAACAGACACATTACCAGTAGCATCACTAGGTAAATTCACATCAACAACGAAACTTTTATCTGGATCAATATCCGGAATTGTAATATTAATATCTGGTCTGTTGATTGTGAAGTCAAATGAAGTTACATTTGTATTAAATTTGGAATCGCCCATATAAGTAGCAATTACAGTGTAATATCCATTTGTCAATACTTCTTTAAAGACTGCTTTACCATTAATTACATCGGCATAGAGAGTGTATTCCTCTTCACCTGTTACCTGGAATTTGACAAGACCAGATGCAGCTTCATTAACAATAGCAGTTATTGCCACATTGTTTTCTTCAGTGACGATATCTAAAGAGATTGGAGTGTTTTCCTTAGCAGGTTCTACAAGTGTGAATTTACATTTAGTGGAGTTCTTATTGTAGTTTGCATCACCAAGGTAAGTTACATCAACAATGTAACTGTTTGGAACCAAGGAAGTTGTTAATGTTGCAACACCATCTACCACTTCCATATTAGCAACAGAACCACTAAAGGTCAGTTTTACAAATCCAGTAGCATTTTCATCAACATTCACAGTTATTGTAACCCTGTTACCATTCACATCAGCACGAGCAGCAATAGGAGTATCCTTCTTAATATGACCCACAACAGTGAAATCAGCATAAGTAATATTAGTGTTGAACCTATTATCACCCATATATGTTGCAACTACAGTGTAATCGCCAGTTTCAAGAATATCTTCAAGAACAGCTTTACCATTAATTACATCGACATAGAAAGTGTATTCTTCTTCACCTGTTACCTGGAATTTGACAAGACCAGA
>CACZNW010000117.1 GCA_902782595.1 uncultured Methanobrevibacter sp.
TAAATGAGGTGTGTAAATGAAAGATAAAACATCTATTAACAGAAAATCAAACACAGGTGCAGTTGAACGTGAAACTAAAGTTCATGACAGAGAAGGAGACATAATGGCTATTGCCAGCAGGGATGTAATTTCAATTCCTCCTTCAAAAAGTATTAAAGACACTGCTAAAGTAATGATGGAACATGAATTTAGAAGATTACCTATAACTGATCCTGGTTCTGGAAAATTATTAGGTATCGTAACAGTAATGGATATCTTAGATTTCTTTGGTGGAGGAAAAAAATTCAACATTATTGAGAAAAAATACGAAGATAATTTCCTGGCTGCTATTAACGACCCTGTAAAAGAGATTATGAGCCGTGATGTAATCACCGTTTCAATCAAATCTTCAATCGGAGATACAATTGAAACAATGTTATCCAATCAGTTAGGTGCAATTCCTATTGTTGACGGTGACGGTAAACTTGCAGGTATTGTAACTGAAAGGGATATTGCTTTATCTTTAGCAGGTGTTGTCGGTAAAGACACAGTACAGGATTTCATGAGTCCAAAAGTATTCACTACCACTCCGGGAACTCCGTTAGGTGATGCATGTAAAATCATGGTAAGAAACGGTTTAAGAAGAATTCCTGTTGTCGGCGGTGAAGCGGATATTTCCAAAGCGGCTAAAAAACTTTTAGGTATTTTAACTTCTACTGATGTTATCAGATTCTTAAATGCAAAAGAATTATTTGATAATTTAAATTCCAATCTTGCAAGTGATGTATTGGACCAAACCAAAATTTCCGATATCATGGCTAAGGAACCGATTACAGTTGAACCTACTATGACTGTCGGTGAATTATGTGAACTTTTCGCTGAAAAGAATATTGGTGGAGTTCCTGTTGTTAAAAATGACGAAGTAATTGGAATTATCACTGAAAGAGACATATTGAACGCAGTTAAAAGATATTAAAATGCATACATAATATAAAAAATGGGAGATGATAATATGCAAATCAAGAATTTGATGTCTGAGGATATAATTACCATAGACAAAGATCAAAATCTTTCTGATGCTTTAAAGCTATTGCGCAAACACAATGTTTCACGTTTGCCGGTAACTAACAATAAAGAATTGGTGGGTATTATTTCTGAAAGGGATATTGCCGATAAACTCGGTTCTTCAAAATATGAAAGTATGCCTGCATCAAGACTTCATATTTCATCTGTAATGGTTAAAGATGTATTGACAGTTCCTGAAACCATGCAATTGGGTGATGTGGCAAAATTAATGCTGGATAATGGTATTGGATCTGTTCCGGTTATTGACGGCGATGAAAACATGGTCGGAATCGTATCCAAGGCCGATTTTGTTACTCTTGCAGTGGGAATCGCTTTTGATAAGATTACTGTTAAGGAAATTATGTCTAAAGATTTAACAGTAGTTTCACCAACCGAAAGACTTGTTCATGCCAGAAGGCAGATGATTGAATCTCACATTGGCAGAGTTCCGGTTATGGATGTTGAGGAACTGGTTGGTATTGTAACTTCTAAGGATTTAATGAGGGCTTTCATTGACTTTAGAAAAAAAGTACCTGAAAAATACCAGAAATCTCAAATTAAAGAGATTTTAGTTGAAGACGTCATGTCTTCCAATCCAAAATTCACTTCTAAAGATGCTACCATATCTGAAGTGGCCAACATTATGATTGAAACAGGATTCAACGGTTTGCCTGTTGTTGAAGATGATCAGGTCGTTGGTATTATAACACAAACTGATATTTTAAGACTGATTGAAAAATTGGAATCTTAATTTATCAACTTTTTTTTATTTTTTTGGGTGATCGGCATTACATCAATATCATTTTTAGGACCAAAAGGAACATTCACTCATGAAGCCGCCAATTTAATCGGTGATGATTTAATACCTTACTGTACTATTCCGGCAGTAATGGAAAGTGTTGTAGGTAATGAAGTGGAGTTTGGTGTTGTACCGATTGAAAATTCAATTGAGGGGGCAGTTGGCGTTACTCTTGATTCACTGGCCCACAAGTTTGATTTAAAAATATATAAAGAGATAATTATTTCGATTAATCAGAATCTGATTGTCAATCCGGGATGTCGAATGGACGATATTAAAGATGTTTATTCTCATGCTCAGGCCATTGCACAGTGCCAGGAATTCATATCTGCTCATAAAATTCAGCCTCATTATGCCATAAGTACTGCAAATGCAGCTAAAAGTATTATTGGTGATAAATCCAAGGCAGCTATTGGCAACGTTAAGGCAGCTGAGATTTATGGTTTGGATATTCTCAGGGCAAATATTCAGGACAGGGACAACAACGAAACCCGATTCATAGTCCTTTCAAACAAAGACCATAGACCCACAGGTAACGACAAGACCTCAATTATCTTTTCAATTTATGAAGATCGTCCCGGTGAACTTTATAAAATACTGGGAATTTTCCAGAAAAATAACATAAATCTGACTAAAATTGAATCCAGACCTTCTAAAAAAGGTTTGGGCAGGTATCTTTTTTTCATTGACTTTTATGGCCATAAAGATGACAGTATGGTTGAAAATATTATTTCAGAGATTGATGATAACACTTATTTTTTGAAAATTTTAGGTTCCTACCCAGAATTTTAGGCAACATTTAAATTATTGTTTTAATATAATTAAAATTATGATAATTTCAGGGGAGGGTAGGTATGTCAGATGATAGAGATAAACTTCTTCAGATTATGAGCAGTTTGGAAGCGGATTATAAGTCCGGTAAGATTTCCGCTGAAAAGTACAGATATTTCCGCTCAAAATACGAGGATAAGTTAAATGCTATTGATGCTAGGGATGCTACTCGGCGTATAAGATCTATGCAGGGTAAACCTTCAGCTCCTAATACTAATAAAAGAAGTAGGAAACCTGCCAGAGATAAGAAGAAAGAAAAACAGGATTTAGTTCAAAAGTATATTATTAATCCTAAAAAGGATGATGCAAAATACAATAAAAATAAAAAATCATCAATGAATGGAGGCACATTCAGAGTAATAGCAATCCTGGTGCTTGTCATTGCATTTACTACAGGTGTTGCCTATGGTATTTTTAATTTGGATACTGGACCTGCTTCAAATGCCGATGTGGTTGCCATTGTAGAAGATACAGCATTCCCTGAAATTAATGCAGTCGTAAATGCTACTCACATAAACGACACTTCAAATGTTACTCATGTTGACGACACAGATGATGACAAGAACGATCCGGAGATTGAAACCACAACGGAAACCACTACACAAACAACCACTGACACATCTGACAGTTCACAGTCCAGTAGCAGTGATTCAGGATCAAGCAGTGAAAGTAGCACTCCGTCAAGCGACAGTGATTCAGGATCAAGCAGTGACAGTGGTGATTCATCAAGTGACAGTGATTCCGGCTCAAGCGATGAGGGTGGACAGTAAAGGAGGATTTTGTCATGAAAAATAAAATTCTAATTGCAGGCATAATAACATTAATAACTGTAATATTTTTGGTTTCTGGTGTTAGTGCGGATAATAATACAGATGATAAAACTACTATTCAGACACTGTCAAAGGGAGGACTTGTAATTCATTATCCTTCAGACTGGGGTGTTTCCCAAGCAAAATCAAATTATTCAATAATGTCAATTTCCAAATTGAATTCCATCGACGGGGCAGGTGTCGGTCAGGTCAACATTAATGTTGAAAAAAAACCTATTGAAGGGGATTTCTATTCATTTGTCAATTCAACTTACATGTCCATGCCATATGATTCTTCATTTAATCTGGTTTCCTCAGGGGAATCAATAATAGGGGACAGACAGGCATTGGAATATATCTACACCTCAAACAATAACGGAATGGAAAGGGAACACAAGGCGGTCTGGTTTGAAAAAGGCGGACAGGCTTATGTGCTGTTATACAGTGCACCTATTGATCAGTTTGAACAAAACTTATATGTGTTCGATTACATATTGTCTGATATTCAAATCAGATAGTGAGGAGTTTTCATGATTATTTTATGTGTTACCGGTAGCATAGCAGCTACCGAATCCATTAAACTGGCTCGTGAACTTAGAAGAAATGGACAGGATGTTAAATGTTTCATGAGCGATTCTGCCTGTGAGATTATTCATCCAAATGCCATGGAATTTGCAACCGGTCATGAGGTTATCACTGGGTTAACCGGTAAAATCGAGCATGTCAGATATTCACAGGAAGATCTGATACTCGTAGCGCCGGCCACGGCCAATACCATTTCCAAATTTGCATATAAAATTGCCGACAATCCGATTTCAACTCTTTTAATCACTGCTCAGGGTCATGATACACCAATCATTTTTGTTCCTTCAATGCATGATTCAATGTATCGTGCCATCAGACCCAACATTGATAAAATCAAAGAAGAAGGTTTAGCTTCCTTTATAAAGCCTAGGATGGATGAAGGTAAAGCCAAATTCCCTTCAAAAGAGGACATCGTCCTTGAATCATTGAGAACAATTAACTTACATAAAAAGGATTGAAGTCATGATTAAGGGTAAAAAGATTTTAATAAGTCTTGGAGGTACTTATGAACCTATTGATTCTGTAAGAGGTATTACCAATAAGTCTTCAGGTAAAATGGGTTTGGCTCTCGCTCGAGAAGCATACATAAGAGGTGCTGATTTGACACTGATTGTTGCCAATGTCAGTGTTGAGATTCCATCTGTTTTTGATGTTGTCCGTGTTGAAACAGGAAGGCAGATGAATGATGAAGTGTTAAGACTGGTTCCCCATTTTGATATTTTCATATCTGCTGCTGCGGTTTCTGATTTTGAGTTTAAAAAACAATCTGATAAAAAGATTGATTCGTCAAGCTCACTGTTTTTAAATTTAAAGCCTGCAACAAAAATCATTCGCCAGATTAAACAGATTAATCCGGATATTTTTTTAGTGGGATTTAAGGCGGAGTTCAATATTTCAAAATCTGAAATTATTGAGTGTGCCAGACGCCAAATTGTAGACGCCGGCACTAACCTTGTTGTTGCCAATGACATTTCAAAAGAGTCCTGCAGGTTTGGTTCAGATAACAATGAGGTTCTGATTGTTGATGATGAGGTTTTAACAGTTCCTCTGGCATCCAAAAGTGAGATTGCAAAAAGCATTTTGGATGTAATTTCTAAAAAAATATGATGTCATCTATATGTTGGATTAACACTTTACTGTTTTATAAGCCATATATATTTATATTAATTATTTGATTTATAATTTTTAAGTTTTTTCTCATTAATTGTAATTTAATGAGTCATATTTTTAATATTATGGCATGATTTTCGAAGGCAATTTTTTGACAAAAAATATTCACTCGGAATTATGGTTATTTTTGAAATTCATGTTTTCATCAATTTCAGTTTTTGAATTGCAAAGTTGATATTAATATGAAATCATCTTCATGCCATGAGTAGGGATAATATAATTTTTCGGTGAAATGGATGGGTTCATGGGCGGTTTAATGTCCGGTTGCGTAATACTTTTCAGATTAAATGCACCAGATTATTCTTTGAAAAAAAGTTTTTTAATAATAGGTATTTTTAAAAAATAAGTTCATGCCTTTAGGATTCAGTTAAATGGAGTGATTAATAGAGTGAAAGAACCTAAAGGGCATTTAAATGAACTTTTATTTTATTTGCATTAGCATTTATTATTTTTAATTTCATAGTATAAAAACCTATTCAAGTAATACTTTTTGGCACTTTTTGTAGTATTTTTTTAATTTTCTCAAAGCTATTTTTTCACTCATTGGACTGTTAAATTTCGCCGATTTTTTTTAAAGATTTTTCTTTAATTGATAATGTTTTATCAACTTTTTAGGTATAGTCTTGTTTTGTGATTTGGTTGATTTTAAAAAATTTACCTTGAATGGTCCTTTAATGTTTGCAGAATTTTGATTTAGAGGATTATTTGTTTTGGGTTTGGATATTGTTTGGTGAAAACATTATAATTTTCAATGTCAGTTTATGACATTTTTCAGAATTTTTGACATGCTAGTTTTAATGGTATTTGCATTTATCGGCAATTAATGATATCTTTTTTTAGAATTATATTTAAGCTCCATTCGGTTTTTTATTTGATGAAAATTTCTAAAAAATCTAAAGTATCTGTTTTTTGAATCAATGTTTAATGTTAGTCGTCACTTAAATTAGACTATGCAGAAGATGTGTTTTTATATAAAGTCTAATTTTAATCCATAATTAAATCTAAATGGAATATTGGAAAGAATTATTTAAGAATAAAGATAATATGGGAGAAAACAGGCATCTGAATACAGAGAAGTAAATTTAAGGTAAAATGGGAATGAACATTTGATAATCTGAAAAACCTAGGAAATGCGAAGAAAAATATTGCTTAACTAATTTTCCCTAATTTCAATATGTGCCTTCTGATGGATTATATCTAATTCCGCTATAGCATTAATTTCTAGAAATTTTTCTCTACCAGTAATCCGATATGATCTTTTTCGTAAGGTTCCAGTTTCACTTTTTCTATAATCCTGAAACCTTTCTCCTTTAATTTCTTTTCCTGTTCCTTAAATATTTTTTTAGGCTTCTGCACAACGTCAATACTTCTTGCTTTAATCATCAGAAGTCCCACTCCATTTTCCTTACAGAATAGGTTCATGTTTTTCATGAATAACTGTGTCTGCGTTGGCTGAGCCACATCACAGTATATCAAGTCTGTCTTTTCAACGATGTTGAGATAAGTTTTAGGTTTGGTTGCATCGGCCAGAATCGGAGCAATATTTGGTCTTTGACGTGAAAGCCGTATTAATTTTTTTGCAGTTGTCGGTGAAAATTCAACGGCATATATTCTTCCGTTAACTACAATGTCTGAGATGTGTGAAACTGTTGTTCCGGTTGATGCACCAAGGTAGAGAACTTTTGAAGTATCTTCAAGTTCTAATTTTTCCAATCCGTTTAACAGTGCTGCAGCTAATTTTGAACGTCTTGGATTCCATATTCTATATTCTTCATCTTCCAAAATCAGTTCTTCTCCATAAACTGATATTTTTGGTGTTAAATTTTTAGTTGCGATATTACTGTCTTTAAAATAAACCTTCATGCTCTACCTCCTTTTTCTTTTCTTTTTGGATTTTCGTTTTCTGTTTTTGGATTTTGATTTTTCTTCTTTTCTTTTCTTCGTGGTTTTTGTTGGAAAAGGATTGTTCTTTTCTATTTCATCAACTTTTGTTTTAAAATCATCAAAAACATTTTCATCAACTGTCTTTGTAAACACGTCACGCCTTACTGCCAGGGATATTTTTCCGGCAAGCATTCTTGCAATTTTACCACGATTCCACCATTTGGCCCCGCGAACCTGGGGGTGCTGGTAAATTAAACCGTATTTCGGTGGTCTGTCTCCGCTTTTCAGGTGTCTGAACAGTGCTTTTTCAGCTCCCATTATCTGAACTGTACTTGATGGATATAATGCAAGGCGCTTTATTCCTCCGGCATGTGAAATCAGCTTCGCTCCCAATGTGGACCCGACCAGCAGTCTTAAATTCGGAGCAACTGTTTTCATCTTGCTGTCAATGTATTCTTCAATGTTTTTTCTTGATTGCTGGAGTTCATAAATGGATTTGGCATAACTGTTCATTATTTCCAAATCCAGAGGATTAATGTCTGCTTCCAAATCAATAATGTCCTGTGGAAATGCTTCAGGTTTTGCTTTTAGGATTTCTTCTTTTGTTTTATTTTGTGAAATTAATCTTATGTAGGTTTCATTGTTTTTAATAATGTCCATTTCAGGAAAATACAGTGCATACCATTCACGGATTCTTTCAATTAACTTTGAAAGGCTTTCATCAATTTCATCAATGGAATTGATTGCCTGAATGAGATGTTTATCTTCACTTGCAGATTCCTTTTTAATGTTGTAAAGTGCAAAATTCTGATAGATTTTACTTAATTCGCTGTCATTT
Organism: uncultured Methanobrevibacter sp.; assembly: GCA_902782595.1. Taxonomy (GTDB): domain Archaea; phylum Methanobacteriota; class Methanobacteria; order Methanobacteriales; family Methanobacteriaceae; genus Methanocatella. The sequence goes on from CACZNW010000117.1 coordinate 7,961, forward strand.
AAATCAAATTCATCATAATGGCTTCTCAAATACTCTCCACCGGAATTTGGTGTTTTAATTATAATTTTATCATTATTATAGTCAGATAACCGTTTATTGGACTCTATTATAATTTTATCATAATCCGCACTGACTTCTTTAATGATTTCTGATTCTTCTTCAACGATTTGCTTGTCATTTATTTCAACTAATCTTGCAGTTATTTCATCCTTGGGGAATAATTTCTTACAAATCAGTTCATTTTCATTGTTAAAAGCAAAATATCCTTTAACACAATAAGTAATATAGCATTCCATAAGGTATAGTTATTTATTTTATTTTTAATAAGTATTTTCAATATGTGATAAATTTTGTTTAATTTTTAATTTAGGTGTGTTTCATAATTTTAAAGCGGTTTTGTTATTTCAAACTAGTAAATAGTGGCGAAGTAGGTTTAAAAACTTTGACATGATTTTAAATGAATTGTTCCGGCAGGTATTGGTCGTTTAATCCAGAATTCATTATTTATTTTTCTGGGGAGGTTCTCTTTTTGTTTATAAAATGATAGGCTATATGATTTTTAATATATTAACCCACTTAAAATTTTTTTTAAATTAATGGGGGTTGGAATCAACTGATTCCTGCTCTATTTTTCAAACTTATTTTTAGCGATATTTTTTAGAATGCAGTTTCCTTTAACTATTTTTACCATGAAATTTAAACTATTAACATATGTCACAGGAAACCTTGGATGATTTGAAATATGAGCTGGAACTTAAGAATGCTGAAATTGATGAGTTGAACATGGAACTTCATGAGAAAAGCGAAGAAATCAACAAACTGAAAATCTATGTTACAAAACTGAAATATCAAAAGAAAAACCTTGAAGATAAACTGGACACCAAAATTGATTATGACCGGGCAAGAATTGACGAACTGGATGCCCTTGAGGAAAAGGTTCGTGAAAAGGATTCTATAATTGAAGACAAGCATGATCAGGTAAAATATTTGCGGTCTTTGGTTGATGGTTATAAGGAGCAACTGGGTGAAAATACAGACAATCTAGAAGTTCAGCTTAGAAAAATCTCTAAAAGCTATGAAGATTTACTTGCTCAAAAGGATGCAATTATTAAAAAACAGGATGAGATGATTGACGGGCTCATTAAATCCAATGAAGAAATTGTCAAATCCAATAAGGCCAATGTTATAAGTCTGAAGCTGCAGAATGAAAAATATCAAAAAATCATTGACAATCTTTCGGATTCATCAGGGTAATTCCTCTGACTCATAATCATTTATTGTGCTGAAAAAAATGTCAGTAAAAAGTGATGTAATTTGATATTAATATTATTCGCTATTTATTTAAGGTTATAAATAATTTTAATTGGATAAAATAATATTCACTCGTTTTTAACTTGGTAAGTGCAGTTTAAATCGATTTAATCAGGATTCATTTGGAGTCATTTTCTGTGAAAACGGGTCAAGTCATTGAATTATTTAAATGATCATTAAAATAATAAAAAATTTTAATCTGATTATTAAAATAATTAATTGAAATTTTAATTAAAGTGATGGCAGGTGGGAGTCCAAAATCTGGGGGTTGGGGTTCATCTGTAATTTCTAACATCAAAACTCCGGAATTTTCCAAAATTTTAATTAATAACAAACATTAAAATTTTAACTATAAATAGTTTATTTCAGACTATATTTTTTTGTGATATTATGTTGACTACAGATATTTGTGGAGTGGAATTTCGAAATCCATTGATGTTGGCTGCCGGGATTATGGGCAGCAACGCTTCATCAATGAATTGGATTTTAAAATCTGGTGCGGGGGGAGTTGTATCAAAATCATTTTCTCTCAATCCTCATCCGGGTTATGTGAATCCCACAACTGTTGCAGTTGATGGTGGGATTATTAATGCTATCGGGCTTTCAAATCCCGGTGTTGAGAACTTTAAAGAGGAATTGGTAAAAATCAATAGGGAAGGTAATGTTGTAATTGCTTCAATTTACGGGGCGACTCCCGATGAATTTGCAGAGCTTGTCGGGGAAGTTCAGGGTCTTGTTGATATGATTGAGCTTAACATTTCCTGTCCTCATGCTATGGACGGTTATGGGGCTTCCATCGGTCAGAGCTGTGATCTATCTCATACTATTGTTTCAGCTGCAAAGGATGCTGCCGATGTTCCGGTTATTGCTAAACTAACTCCAAATGTGACTGATATTTGTGAAATTGCAAGAACCTGTGAAGATGCCGGTGCTGACGCTTTGTCTCTGATTAATACTTTGGGTCCGGGAATGAAAATCAATATTGACGTTGCAAAACCTGTGTTGTCCAACAGGTTCGGAGGAATGAGCGGACGGGCAATAAAGCCAATTGCAGTAAGCAACGTTTATTCTGTTTTTGAAGCTGTGAGTATTCCTCTGATTGGTGTTGGGGGCATATATTCATTTGAAGACGTTGTTGAGTTTATCTTCGCTGGAGCCCGTGCGGTTCAAATAGGAACTGCCATAATGGATGAAGGAGTGGAGGTCTTCAGTAAAATCAATCACGGTCTTGAAGGATTCATGATTGAGAAAGGTTATAATTCTATTGATGAAATGGTGGGGATTGCACATGATTAACGAACCGAAAATTGTTGAAATTAAAGAGATTATTGTCGAAACACCTACTATCCGGACTTTCAAGTTTGACTGGGATTTCAAAACACTGGGAAAACCGTCTCCCGGGGAGTTTGTGATGGTCTGGAACTTCAATAATGAAAAACCGATGTCAATCTCACAGATTAATGATAATGAACTTGCAATAACTGTTAAAAATATCGGTGAGTTCACGTCCCAGTTGCATGAGTTAAACATCGGCGATAAAATAGGTATCAGAGGCAGTTATGGTGCAGGTTTCGATGTCTCTTTTAAAGATAAAAAAATCATCGCAATCGGTGGAGGAGTAGGTATGGCTCCAATAAATGCGGTTTCCAGTTATCTGGCAGGAAATAATAATGTCACTGTCATTTCAGCAGCTCAAACAAAGGATGAACTGCTGTTTGCTGATACTTTACAAAAACTTGGCATTGAAGTTCACCCCTGCACTGATGACGGAAGTTTCGGATTTGAAGGTTTTGCAACAGACTGTCTTCGTGATTTGCTTGAAACTTCAGATTATGATTACGGTTTTGTCTGCGGTCCGGAGATAATGATGAAGGGAATTTTTGAAATTCTTGAAGATGCCGGAATACCTGCCCAGTATTCTCTTGAAAGATATATGAAATGTGCACTTGGAGTGTGCGGTCAGTGCTGCGTTGACAGTGAAGGATGGAGAATATGTGTGGAAGGGCCAGTTTTTGGAAATGATAAAATAAATCAGATTACAGAATTTGCCCAATACAGAAGGGATGCCTGTGGAGTAAAATATTAGTGAGGTTAAAAATATGGGAATTGACATTGGAAGATATCTCAGTCCACCGACACTTCTGATAATATTTCTTCTGGTAATTTCATTAATGTTTGTTTTTCCTGTCTTAAACATGGTGGTTCTGGGAGCAATACTTGCATATGGAGTAAGGCCGGTGGCTTTAAAAATCCAGTCCAGATTAAAATTCAAGTCATTATCAATTCTGCTTGCAATGATAGTGATTTTAATACCTATTATTCTTCTGATAGTCTACATTTCAATAGAGCTCACAGGTCTCATATCAGGCATTCTTGCGTCAAACACATACACTGACATCAACTCTTCCCTGAATGCAGTGACATCATACCTGCCGTTTAACTTCGATGTCAATTCAGTATCTTCATCAATAAACTCATCCCTTCATGAAGTCGGCAGTTACATCCTAAACTACCTTGTCAAGTTCCTGAGAAGTCTGATGAATGTTACACTTGATTTGTTTATTCTTGTGTGTTCGGTATTCTACTTTTCCCGTGATGGAGACAAATGCATTGAATTTATCAGATCATTCATTCCCGATGATTCAAAGGACTTCTTCAACACCACAGTCGAATCAGTAAAGGATGTTTTAAGAAGCATATTCTACGGACACTTTCTCACATCAGTAATCATCGGAATATTTGCCGCAATAGGATATTCCCTTTTGGGATATCCTTATGGGATCTTTTTAGGTGTTATAACAGGTATCCTGCAATTGATTCCGGTATTTGGACCGTGGCCGATTTACTGGGCACTGTTTTTTATGGATATTATGTCCGGAAACTATCCTCGTGCAGCAGTTGTTCTGATTTTCGGATTTTTCCTAAGCACAATTGACATGTATATAAGGCCTGCACTTTCAAGCCATTACGCCGATATCCATCCTTTTATATTATTAATCGGGTTTCTCTCAGGACCTCTTGTCTATGGAATCGTGGGATTTATCGTGGGACCGCTGATTTTGGGAATCACCTATACTGTTCTTGATAACTACAGAAAGCAATATCTCACGGGAGGAGATGTGGTATGAAAAAGAATGTTGTGATTTTAGACATCGACTATGTTACATATGAAGATAAACCCGTAATAAGGCTCTTTTCAAAAGACGGTGATAAAAATATCATATTGATTGATGATACCTTTCAGCCCTACCTTTATGTGATGGCTGATGATGTTGATGAATGTATTTCAGAGATTAAGGACAATATTAATGTGGTTGGTGTTGAAAGGGTAATTTTAAAGGATTTTCAGATTGAATCAGAATTCATTAAGGTAACATTCACTCATCCCCAGCAGCTTGCCAAAAGCCGTGACAGTCTGAGGGATTTGGAAAATGTAATTCAGATAAGAGAATTCGACATACCGTTTTATAGAAGGTATCTGATGGACCGTGATGTCATTCCGATGACTGAAGTTGTTGCAGTCGGTGAAGAACTTGAAACCTTCATGGATCTTGATTCCACCAAACAGGATATTCAGATAATCCGCTTAACCGACAGACTTGAAAGGGTAAAGGAATACCCTCAGGATTTCAGAATATTAAGCTTTGATTTGGAAGTTCGAAATCCTCACGGAATGCCGGATTCGGCTGAAGATGAAATAATTATGATTGGTGTTGCATCCAACTTCGGAATAAGTCAGGTAATTTCAACAAAGACAAACTCCAGGGGAAACTTTGTTAATCAGGTTTCAAGTGAAAAGGAGATGATTGAGGAGTTTGTAAATCTTATTAAGGAGAATAATGTGGATATAATTGTAGGGTATAACTCCGACAATTTTGATTTTCCCTACCTGAAGGACAGGGCTAAGATACTGGGCGTCGACCTGGATATTGGAATGGAGGGGTCTGATGTTAAATTTATCAGAAGAGGATATGCAAATGCAGCATCATTCAAGGGACTGATTCATGTTGATTTATACTTGGTTATGAGAAGATACATGACACTTGACAGATATACTCTGGAGAGGGTTTACTATGAATTATTCGGTGAGGAAAAAATTGACGTTGCCGGAGACCGCATCTGGCAGTTCTGGGACAATGAAGGTGAAGAACTTGACAGGCTATTTGATTATTCGCTTGATGATGTAGTGTCAACACTGAAAATTGCAGAGCAGACCCTACCTCTTAACCTGGAGCTTACCCGTATCATAGGCCAGCCTTTATTTGACGTGTCCCGTATGGCAACAGGCCAGCAGGCAGAATGGTTTCTGGTAAAACAGGCATATTTTGACGGTGAAGTGGTGCCAAACAAACAGGGTTCAAACTTTGCTGACCGTGCATCAGCCGAAGACAATGAAGGAGGATATGTAAAGGAACCTGAAAAGGGACTGCATGAAAACCTAGTTCAATTCGATTTCAGAAGCCTGTATCCCAGTATTATCATTTCAAAAAATATTTCACCTGATGTCATGATTTTGGGTGAGGTTGAAAATGAAGAGGATTACAATATCTCCCCCGAACATGGAATCAAATTTAAAAAATCCCCTCAGGGATTTATTCCATCTGTTATTGATAAGATCCTTCAGGAAAGGTTCAGAATCAAGCGTGAAATGAAGGCATCCACTAATCCTCAGGAAAAGATAGCTCTTGATGTACAGCAGCAGGCAATTAAGCGTCTGGCAAATACTATGTATGGGATTTACGGTTTTCCGAGATTCAGATGGTATTCCTTTGACTGTGCAAAGGCCATTACTTCATGGGGAAGACAGTACATTAAATCATCAATAAAAAAAGCGGAAGAATATGGTTTTTATACTATCTATGCTGATACTGATGGTTTTTATGCGAAGTATAAGCGCAAATAATTTTTTTTTTAAAAAAGAAAAGTTTTAAGAGAAAAAAGTTTTTCTCTTATTTTTTAATTTTAATACTTGATTTTGCTTTTTTGGCAATACAGTACTTGTTTGCTGAAGTAACTACAACTTTGTGTTTTCCAACTTTTAGTTTGGAGGTATCGAGTTTTGCAATACCTTTCTTGTTGGTTTTAACAGTATATGATTTTGCTTTTTTGCCAGTATATACTTTAACTTTAACTTTAACTCCTTTAATTACTTTTTTGGTCTTTTTGTTTTTAACTGTGACTTTAAAGTATTTTTTATCCCCTTTTTTAGCGGTTAATTTTTTAGGAATTAATTTTGTTGGAGTCTTTTTAATTATAATCTGGCTTGTAATCTGTTTTGCAGTGTAATTTTTTGATTCACCTGGAGCTACAATAATCTTGTATTTTCCAGGTTTTAATGAATCAAGAGATAATTTTATTTTACCGTTCATACCGGTGTAACTGTAGTAGTTATTGTATCTGTTTGATGAAACAAATACTTTAATGTTCACTTTTGCATTATATATTGGTTTTTTCTTTTTGGCATTGGTTAATTTAATATTGAAATATTTACCACCTTTGTAGTAAGCAGTTACCTTTTTAGCGGTGAATTTTCCTTTTGCTTTTTTAACCGTGATTTTTTTGGTAATCTGTTTTGAGGAATATCTGCTGTCTCCACTTACAACAATGATTTTATGTGAACCTACAGCTAAAGATGCCTTGAAGGTTACTTTTCCTTTGTTGTCTGTCTGGGAAACGAAGTCCTGATATTTTTTAGAAGTAATATATAATCTGAAATAAACATACATGCCTTTTACAGCTTTACCGTCTTTTGTTACTTTGACTGTGTAGGTATTTCCTGTATTGTAATATACTTTAACATTTTTGGCGGTGATTGTGACAGGAATCTGTTTAATGGTAAATGTTCCTGAACCGGTATAGTTGTTTAAACTGGACATATTTGTTTTATATCCTACTGTATATGTTCCGGTAGGTACAGTTTCCACTCCAAGATAAATTGTACCGTTTTCATTGGTTTGCTGCACTGCATTGGATAATGTAAGGCCGCTAATACTGAGTACAATATTCACTCCGGACAGTGCTTTTCCATTTTTGGCATTGACAACGACAATTGTTACTTTTTTGGTGGTTCCGTAGTATTCCTCGAATTTTTCAAGAGTAATAGTTACATTAATTTTGTTAATTGTAATTTTGGTTGTATTGGAACCTTTTAAGTCACCTGAACCTTTAACAGTGAATGTGTATGTGTCTGCCGGTGGATATAATGATATGGTACTGAATACATATCCTGGGTAGAAGTTTTTATTTTCCACAACAGCAATACCGCTTGCATTGGTGGTTAATTTAAGGGTTTGTCCCATACTGTAACCTCCACCAGGATTTATAGTAGTAAATACAATATCTGTTCCTGCACTGTTTTTAGCAGTTATATCAAGGGTTTTATTTGCAATTGGCGCATTGTTGTCATCGATATCAACAATCATGAATGTGAAGTTATCTCCCTGGTAATCTGCAACGGTATTAATTGGAATAACATTAATATTGTAGATTCTGTTTAGGGTCACGTTTGCTTCAGTTTTATTGTATCTGATGTTTAAGGTTGCTTTTGTGAAATTACCGTCTTTTAATGTGAAGTATAATGTTTTGTCTTCAACTCTGTAGGATAAAACATCAATTGTCACGGTTTTGTTGCCGTCCAGATAGCTAACGGTAATGTTTATATCATCTTTATTGATGTTGACTGTTTCGTTACCGTTGATGATATCTATTTTAACTTGTCCTTCCTTGGTTGAGTTAATGTTAATGGAAGAAGTCACGTTAATACCATAAACTGTTAATGTGACTGTCTTGTTGGATTCGAGGTATGTGTCGGTTCCGAGATATTTGATTGTTAAATTGTAAACACCAAATTTCAATGCATCTTTAATTGTAATAATTGAATTATTCACTGAAATATTATGTGGTTTTCCATTGTTTAACACTTGAATGTTTTTATCAGTAAGATTAATCACATGTCCATTAGTAGCTTTTACTTCAATGGTTATGTTTTTAACTTCACTTTCACCATATTCCAAATCTGATGCATCAACGGTTGTATTTACCAGGATTTCGGTTTTACCGGTATTTTTTACCCCGTCATATTTGATTTCAGCATAAGCTTCATCAAAGTTTTCATCTACTTTGAAGGTTACGGTCTGATTGTTTAATGTATAAGCATCTATGGTTTTATTGCCGTTTGTGTAGTAGAGGATAATGTGCAATTTGGTTTCATTGATTTCCACGCATTCTGTTCCGTCATTGAGATTAACAAATATTGATGCATTATTGTTTTCATCCAAAATTATACTTTCACTTGGGTTAATTCTTAAATCACCGTATACCTTTAATTCGATTGTTTTGCTGGATGAGTTGTATGTGTCATCTCCAATATAGGTGACTGTTAAGTTATGAACTCCTTCGTTTAAGTTAACGGTCATTGTGGTATTCACTAATGTAAATGCGATTTCGTTGCCGTTGTCGGATACTTTTAAGTCATTTTTGGTGAAATTTAACAGTCCGTTATTAACTTCAACTCTGACAGTAATGTTATTGGTTTCATTTGGTCTGTATTTTGTTTTCTCAGGTTCTAAATTAACATGGGTTTCCATGTTGATTTTAACAGTTTTGGCGCCTGTTGAGCTGATATAATCAATAAGTAAACTAGCATTTTTTAAATTATTTGTTTCGAAACGTATGATCTTTTCTTCATTAAATTCGAAGTTGGTAATGCTTTCAGTTGTAACATTTCCATCTTCTTTTGTGTAAGTAAAGTTCAATGTTAAATTATCCTTGGTAATAGTTATGTTTTTATATCCGTTGAATATGCTGATTGGAATTTCAACGGTTTTACCATCACTTACAACAACGAAAGCAGGTACGTTTATTTGATTTTTTCCATAAACGTTTAATACAACAGTGTTGTTTGATAAAGCATAGGTTTTGTTACCTTTATATACAACAGTTAAGTTATGTGTTCCTTCACCAATGTTTGTAAGGGTAATAACGGAGTTGCTGTATGTGAAGTTCATATTTGCTCCATTTTTAAGAACAGCCAGGTCAGTTTTGGTAATGTTCAATACATTTCCCTGAAGATCCAATACTTTAACTTCTATGGTTTTATTTTCTTCGCTGCTGTATTCTTTTTTGACAGTTGCGTTTAAAGTAGTATTTAATAATATTTTCACGGTTTTTGATCTGATTGCATCAGTATAGTTTAAAGTTAATCCTGATGGAATAGATTTTATAATATCTTCTATATTACATATTATTTTATCATTTCCATAAGGGGAAAATGATAATATAGTTAAATTTCCAGTTTCATTAATATAATTTACTTTTAATTTTTCTGCATCAAAAGGAATGTAGTCTACACCATCAAATATTTTTATAGGAATTATAACATTCTTACCATCACTATAAACAGTTTCATCAGTTTCTATAGTGTAATTTCCAGATACTTTAAGTAAGAGTGCTGTTGATGAACTGGTGTAGTTGTCATTTCCTAAATAATTGATTGTTAATGAATGGTTTCCAACACTTAATTTGTCAAGGATAGTGATTATTGAATTATTATATGTGAAATTAATATTTTGACTTCCTTCAACAACAGTTAGATTGTTTTTATCGATATTGGAAATCGCATGTGACTCATTATCATTAACAGTTACTGTGATATTTTTTTCTTCATCATATGAGAATTTTTCTTTCTCGCTATTAGCAGTAATGTTAGTTGTTATCTTTTCTTGTGTTGCATCGCTAAGGATATCTCCATCAGCAAGGTCAACTTCTGCATCTGCACTAGCTATGCTGTTGTTATCAGCAGCATCTTCACTAGCACAAACAGATCCGATACTTACTAATAGGAATATTGCAATTGCTATTAATAAGATATAAGAGTTTTTAAATTTCATAAATTTATATTCCTCCTTTTTGTGAAAATCATATTATTTATTAATTATAAAAAAATGGTTTATGATTTTCAGTATAATAATATTGGTATTTTTTTACATTTAAAGGTTTGTTTATTTTGGATTTATTCGGTATTTTTTTAAATTTCTTTAATATAATTATTAGGAATCACTAAAAATTAATCGGATTTTTTTTTTGGTTGTTGGTGAATTTGCATCTGAAATTTTCTGTTGGCTTGAAAGTTGGATTTATCAATATTACAGTATATTATGATGGATTAAATTACTATGCATCATTCAATATAAAAACCAATCCACCAGAACAACTACTATTAACAAAAGAACACATAGGATGCGACATCAATTTCAACAAAAACGGATGGCTAGTCACAAGCGAAGGACAAAAAGAATTCTTTGATGTTGACCATGAAACCCAAATAATCAAACACATCAGCAGATTCATGTCCAAATGCAGAAAAGGAAGCATGTTATGGAAAAAACATCAAAAAAGACTGCAAAAATAGTACAATAAAAGAACCAACCAACTAAACGGCTACATTGAAAAATTAATCTACAATTTAGTCAAGAAATATGGTGCCATAGTCTTTGAATAAAACTACAGTACTATCAAAATTTTGATTGGCGGAGAGCAAAACATAATATTTCCTCTATCGTGATTCATACAACAATTAAAAGACAAATTTAAACTCTATAAACCAGAATCAGATGGAGTGCAATTCACAAAACCTTATAACACAAGCCGAACATGTTGCCGCTGTGGGCATATACCTGAAGATTAGGATATAAAAACACGAAATTTTCATTGTGAAAATTGTGGAAAAATACTTGATTGGGATTTGAACGCTGCAATTAATATACTAAACCGTTTGTTCAACGGGGATTGCTCAGAAAATACTTAATTAACCTATTATGTTAAAATTTGAGAATCCCCGGCCTCTTTAAGGTTGGTGTGGTTCAATCAATTATATATGAGTCCAGATCAATATCAAGGCCGTCACAGATTTCCTTTAACTGATCATATAATTTATCATCAATGGCCACACCGTTGGCTTCAGCTTCAGCAATCCTTTTAACTTCCAAATCGCCAGGAATTGCTACGGTTTCGCCTGTTGCTCTGACTTGTGAAATGAAATCTTCAGTATCGGCTTTAAATTCATCAAAGTCTCCAAATTTGGAAGGGTCAATTACAACATACAAGTCTCCCTTGGTACAGTCCTTGCTAGGTGAAGCTGTACCGGTCACGCCATGACCGTAGCCTGCCTTAACCAGGGGACCGGTTAAAATTTCAATTAGCAGTGCCAAAGCATATCCTTTAAATCCTCCAAACGGTAATATTGAACCTTCCAATGCTGCTTCAGGGTCGTTGGTTGGATTTCCATCTTTATCCAATGCCCAGCCGTCAGGCAAATCAATACATTTTCTTTTGGATTCAATAATCTTACCACGAGCAGTAACTGAAGTCGCCATGTCAACGGTAATGTATGAATCGGATGGAATTCCCAGTGCAACAGGATTGGTTCCGATTAAAGCTTCTTTACCTCCTAAAGGAGCAATTGCTGGGTCGGTATTTGCAAGAACAAGTCCGATACAGTTTTGTCTTAATGCCAAATCAGAGTAAAAGCCGGTAACTCCGAAATGGTTAGTATTGTGAACACCAACACATGCAATACCAACTTCCTTAGCTTTTTTAATGGCAATCTGCATAGCTTTATATGATACGGCCTGTCCAAAACCGCTGTTACCATTGATTAATGCAATGGCAGGAGTTTCCTTTTCAATAGTAATGTTTTCTTCAAGGTTGATGGTACCTGCCTTGATACTGATTAGGTATTGAGGGAATCTTCCAAGTCCATGTGATGTAAATCCTTTTAAATCAGCATCCAATGTTGCTTCTGCAACCAGTTCCTGATCTTCCGGGCTAGCTCCAAGCTTAGCCAATATCTCCTTTACAAGATCCAATTCTTTATCTTTCATTATCCTCATTTTTTTCACTCCCGTTTATTTTATTAGATTAATCAGTATTCAAGTTCAGATCCTTCAAAAGCCCTGACGGTGATTTTGTCATCATCGGTTACCTTGCCGATAATTTTACAGTCACAGTACTGGCTTAAAGTCTCCATAATTTTATCAGATTCATTTTCATCACAGATTACAACAAATCCGACACCCATGTTGAAAACCTTATACATTTCTTTTATATCCACATTCTGTTCATAGATAAGTTTGAATATTTCAGGAACTTCTGGAAGGTCGGTTATTTCATATCCAACTCCTTTTTTCAAACGTCTGAGATTGGTGAATCCTCCTCCTGTAATGTGGGCAAGTCCGTTGATATTATAATTTTCCTCAAACAGACTGACGATTGGTTTGACATAGAGTTCAGTTGGTCTTATTAACTCTTCACCGATTGTGGTATTGCCATTAGGCATTTTATCATCCACACTTAATCCAGCATCATCAAACAGTGCTTTTCTTGCAAGACTGTATCCGTTGGAATGGATTCCGTTACTGTTAAGGCCGATTAAAACATTTCCAGGTTGGATATTTTCACCTGTGATGATTTTATCAACATCAACAAATCCGATTCCGGTCCCTGCAAGGTCGAAGTCTTTGATAATTCCTGGAAGGGATGCGGTTTCACCTCCGATGATTGCAATTCTTGATTCTTCAGCACCTGCCACCAGACCTTCAGCAATTTCTGCTGCCCTTTCAGGGTCCGGTTTTTCAACGGCAAGATAATCTACCAATGCAATTGGTTCGGCTCCAACACAAAGGATATCGTTTACAACCATAGCAATGCAGTCAATACCAACGGTATCATATTTGTTCATCATTTCAGCAATTAAAATTTTACTTCCAACACCGTCAGTACTCATTGCAATAGCTTTATCTCCCAATCTGACTAAAGCGGCATAATGACCACTGTCGGTAATTATATCTCTACATTCCAATGTTGATTTGAGTTTATCTGCAAGAGCAGTAACGGTAACTGCTTCCAAATCAATATCAACACCGGATTCTGAATAAGTAACCATGATTACACCTAATTTCTTAAAAATAAAATATAAAATGTTGCAATAATCCACAACATTTTCATAATACTATATATTTTGTTTTATATACTATATTAATGTATTCTTACACAATCTAAATTAATCGGAGTTTTGGTCTCAATTTTATAACTCCTGTGAATTGATGAAGCTAAATCCACAGCCTTGTAAGGGTCTCCGTGACAGGTAATGACCTTTTCAGGTCTAGGATTAAGCCTTTTGACATATTCCATTAGCTGTCTCCTGTTGGAGTGACCACTGAATCCGTTGATTGTTTTGACTTGCATTCTGACATGGAACTGTCTGGTTCTACCGTCATCATCTTCAAGCGGAATTTCTTTCCATCCTTTCTGAACCCTTCGGCCCATGGAGCCTTCGGACTGATATCCAACAAAGATTATGGTGTTTCTTTCATCTTCACATAACCATTTAAAGTATTCAACGGAGTTTCCTCCGGTAAGCATACCTGAAGTAGATAGTATAATTGCAGGCTGTTTGCTTTCAACGATTTCCTTTCTTTGGTCATGGTTTTGAACTTTCTCAAACATTTCGGAGACGAAAGGATTTCTGCCCATGTGGAAGATTTGGTCTCTTAAATCCTTGCTTAAATATTCTGGTCTTGCGGTGTGAATCGCTGTTGCCTCCCAGATCATGCCGTCAATATAGATCGGTACCTCTTCAATCATTCCATGTCTCATATACTCTTCAAGCACAACCATAAGTTCCTGAGCCCTTCCCACGGCAAACACAGGAACCAGTATTTTTCCGCCACGCTTTAGGGTTTTGTAGATTGTTTTCATCATTTCCTTTTCAGCGTTGTTTCTTGAAGGCTGCACATCTTCTCTTCCACCGTAGGTACTTTCCATAATCACTGTTTCAGCACGGGGGAAACGTATTGTTGCAGGTTCAAGTAATCTTGACGGTTCGTATTTAAAGTCTCCGGTATACACAAGATTGTGAGCTCCGTCTCCAATGTGCATATGGGAGATTGCTGAACCGAGGATGTGACCCGCATTATGTAGTGTTAATCTGATGTCTGGTGAAATGTCGGTTACTTCACCGTAATCCAAAGTTATTGTGTTTTTAATTGCCTGTTTGACATGTTTGGATGTAAATGGAAGTGGATTGCCTTCCCTGTGAGCGATATCCAGATGGTCAAACTGTAAAAGGGTTGTCAAATCCCTTGTAGGGGTTGTACAGTACACCGGTCCGTCATATCCGTAATGGAAAAGGTAAGGTACAAACCCACAGTGATCTAAATGAGCGTGAGATATGATTACTGCATCCAGTTCTTCAATTGAAAACTCGGGCGCATTCAGATAAGGAAACGCAGTTTTGTTGTCTGATGCGGCAACATTAACTCCACAGTCAAGTAAAACACGACTATTTGGAGTTTGAAGTAACATTGATGAACGTCCTACTTCCTTAAAACCTCCCATAGAAGTGACTCTTGCCCAGTCATTTGGGTATTTACTTCCCTGGTGAATTTGACGTCCAAGCTTCTGGAGCAGTTTTTTCCTTTCTTTACTGCTGTTTTTCTGAATGGTTCTAATCTTTCCAATAATGTCTGAACTGATAGGTGGGGTTCTTAAAATCTTTGGAGCCCATCCTGTATTCTTAACAATATTTCTTGAGGTAACTCCGTATTTTCCAATGACCAACCCCGGTTTTTTGGCGGTAATCACCACTTCAGCAGTTACAGTATCAAAATAAATGTCAGTAATTTCAGCTCCGTCTGGAACTATTTCATGAATTTTATTTATTGTTGCTTCAGGTTCAAGTAAAGCACTTTTGTCAGATCTAATAATAATTCTTTTTCTAAGTTCTTTTGCAAGTGACCTTATAAGATCA
>CACZNW010000118.1 GCA_902782595.1 uncultured Methanobrevibacter sp.
AATAATGTTAAAAAATAAATATAATCTGGTGAGACGTGATTATTTACTTAAAAATCCAGATAAGATTAAATGTGAAATTGACATTAATATCTATCGAAGGGAGGGAATCTGTCCTGTATGCGACACAGAAAAAATAAGACATCATGACAACTGTGACAGGTGCGGATTTGATTTTGAAAACACTTATTAAATAATATAATTAAATGATTAAATATGAATCCCTCAGATTAAAAATATCCTAAGGGATTTGTTCCGGAATGTATAAAATATATTAAAAAACAGGAGAGATATTTATGTGGGAATGCCCAAACTGCGGAGAACTGAATGATGATGATGTGGATGAATGCGAATGCTGTGGAATGTCACCCGACGTCAATCAGGGATGGGTAGGAGAGAACTGCTGATAATATGGGATTTAAAAACATATTTTCAACCTCATCCAATAACATTCTTGAACGCAATATGGAGTTATTGGAAGAAAATGACCTGGTAAACATTTTCGGATCTCCCAATAAACTTTTCCTAAAATTCATGGAATCCAAAAACCTCGACATAACAGTTGATGAAATTACAGAGGAGTTACTTGATGAATTCGAATCATCACTGGATTCAATTAACCTCAAACAGACAAAAATACAAAAAGAAAAACAGCACATATTCAAACAACGGAAAGTCTGGATAAACATCCTTGAAGACGATGAACTAGTGGGAACAGACCTGATACTGGACTTTGACGGCATCACAGTCGACAAGACAAATCAGAAAATACTCTACTGTGAGATGAAACAAATCGGGATAAGTGAAGGCGGATGGTCAAAAAACAGGTTTGTAATTGAAACTGGTGATGGTGAACTTGTTTTTGAGATAAACGAAAACCGGGCAATACCTCTAAAGGAAATCATAGAAGACAACATTGAAAACCAGACACATGATGAACTGGATGATTTGCTGGACTTATACGGATTATATGAAGAGGGAAAGATTTCATCAGAGGAATTTGAAGCCCGAAAAGCAATAATCTACAGTGATGAGAGATACTGTACCAACTGCGGATTCAAACTTGATTCGGATTCACTGTTCTGTCCCGAATGCGGTCATGAAGTTTCGAATTAGAAAAATAGGGTTTGATTTATCTAAAACTGTCTTTTTTTTTAAATTTATATGTGTAAACCTTATGCGCCTGACATGCATTTCATAAAAATTTAAATACAATCTGAAATATAATAAAATTATATTAATGCGGTGATTATTATGAGTGAAGATTTTAAAATACCAACAATGGATGAAGTTATGGACGGGATGAATTCCCTTTTCGGCATAATAGATTTACTGGACGAAAACTACAAAATGTATGATCATAACTATCTCATGAGGCACATGAAAAACAGGGGACTCTCCCTTAGGGAAGTTTTCCTTTCAGACATGCTTGACTGGTTATGTTTTCTGGGCTGGGGAGACGGCAACATCGACGTAAGCGAAGTCAACTTCATCAACCAGCTTTTACATTTGAATTTAACCCAGATGGACGTTTTTGAAGTCGTGAAAAACCTTGATGCCAAAAGACTCACAACCCTTCCGATAACCTTTGCGATATTCATAGAATATGAAGCGGTAAGCGGCAACGACATGGATGTAAGCATCGTCGAGGCACTCTATTCCCTGTTCTTTATTACAGGTTCCTATCTGATTGTAGCTGACGGTAACGTTGATGACAATGAGGTTCTCGGTCTTAAGGCCTATATGGATTCCCTTCGTGTAAACATCGATACCTTCAATCTCGAGTCCATCCATGACTACATGCTTGACCAGATTTAAGGAGTTTAAACCAGACATGAAAACAGATGTAACCAACAATTATTTTAAAAGTACAATCAGGGATGTTGGAAATTTCATAAAACACGGTAATGAACCTCCCTATGACCTATTATTGAATTTTGTAGGTGAACTTGAATATACAAACCTGATTTTACCTGCAAACATTAAAGGTGAAGACTTGATTTTTGAGGAAATCTTTACCGGTGCCAGGCTGGGTATGATACCTCTTTTTACCGATGACGATGAGTTTTCAAAACACGGAAGTGATTTTGACCCCGTTCCCTTTGAACTTGACTTTTACATTGAAATGATTAAAAACAGTCAGAAATGTGGCGGTTATATCGTTAATATGGAAAGTGAAAAATTCTATTTGCCCCGTGATCTTCTCACAGAGTTGAAATTCTCCCCAAAGGCCGTTTATGACGGTGATGCTATGGAACCTGCAGAAGCGCTGGAAGTTGCAAAAACCGTAACCAACGATTCATTCACGGAGTTTATAAAAACGGGTTCTCCGGATTATGATGAACTTCTGGCTCATCTTAAAAATTCACTCCTTTTCAATGTCGTATATTTGCAAAACCCTCATGATCTTGACTATGTAAACTGCATTGACGCCAATCTGGCCGTTAAAAGTGTTGGCCGGGAAAAATACGGTCTTCTTTTTACAGACATCAAAAACATTACCCAAACCACAGATGAGAATTGCATGTTTCAGATTGCCAATTTAAACGAGTTTTTTGAATTTATACTTAGAAACGATATGGACGGGATAATAGTCAATCCGGGAATTGATGACTATTATATTCAAAGAAACAGTATTCTGAAGATGGCGCGCACTGTCACCTTTACAGATGCGATTTACAGAAACGCATCATATGTGGCGTTTAAATTATAATCCGATATGGGTGATGATTTCTCTTATTTCATCCTCACTTAAAACCTCAAGGGATTTTTCCTCACAGTCGAGGATAATCTGTCTTATATTTTTTTTGCCTGAAACCTCTTCAATCAGTTCATAGCCGTGTTTTTCAGCCACCATCTTTAAAACGTAACTTGAAAGGTAAATGTCATCGATATATCCGTATGGTCCGTAGATGTTTTCGGGAATAATGTCTTCGGGAGCAACGTAATATGCAATGGCAGCACAGACGGGAAGTCTCAGTGAGTAGTCAATTTCAGCGTTCAAAAGGTCGCAGAGGAGTTTGAAAAGTACCGGGCCGTAGTCAATGAATGATTCGTACTCGCCGGTATATGTATCGAGATTTTCAACAAGAGTATCGTAGAAATCCTTAAAGCCTGATTCCATTATATTTCACCTAGTGATATTTTTGAATACGCTCATATTTAAATATTATATAAACACAATATTAATACAGAGGTGGTTTAACTGTCCAATTTCGATTTTTTAAAGGATTATGATGATACCCTATGGAAACTGGGAAACCGTATTGAAAAACAGGTCGCCACATCCCCGTCAGGAGTCAAGGCTGATGCCACTACATTTCTCGAGCATATTTTAAAGGAACTGCTCCGACAGGCAGGGCTGAAATACAATTCCAGAAAATCCTTCCTCGAGCAGGTCGATGCGGTGTTCAGGTCAGACTTGAAAATGTCAAACGCCTACAGGGAGAGTATTAAAGGTGCCTATAACTACAGAAACAAGATTCATGACGAATTCGAGGACATTGAAAAGCATGAATTCCACGATGCCCTTCAGCTTCACGAAAAACTGTTTTATATTGCAAGAAAGTTCTACCGTGACTATAATGAAAACTACGATGAATACAAGGGCGTTCCGGACTACAAACCACTTGAAATTGACTTCACAGATGATGAGGTGGAACAGATTAAAATCCCGGATTTCAACCGGATTGTTGACATACAGTACGACTACTGCGTAATCTGCTCCGAACCGAATCACCTGAACTATTCCATATACTGTCACAAGTGCAGCCGCATAATCGACAACGCAAATAACTTCATATCCCTCAGAAACGCCTTCGGCCGTGACGCCAAATTCACCAAGGACGACCTTATAGAATACGGAATGCCCGAAGGATACGTCAACCAGTTTGTAAACTCCCTTGTAAGGGAGGACATGCTCAGAGTAAAGGGAAGATTCATCACCTTCAACAATATGCACCTTGACGAGTATCTAAGAAAAATCGACAACTACATTGCCGTTGGAGAGCTCATAACAAAGTTCAGGGAAAACAAAATCACACCCTCAGAAATCAAGATGTCACGGGAATACAAACTGGGAAGCATGCATCAGGAACCCTTCTACCAGTTTTTTAAAATCATCAACCGTGAAATCCTCACCAAATTCGAAAAGGACATCCTTACAACCGAGGACATCTGGCAGAGCATCGAATACACTACAATCACCGGAAAGGAACTTGCAAGATGGTACAAGATACAGCACGCAAACTACAATAAAAACATAATCAGCGGATCATTCGAAATGTTCAACCGGCTGCTTCAAAATGAATACCTTGAACTCAAACGTCAGGGACACTTTGAAAAGGACATTAAAAAACAGTTAAACGTC
This sequence comes from uncultured Methanobrevibacter sp., assembly GCA_902782595.1. GTDB lineage: Archaea > Methanobacteriota > Methanobacteria > Methanobacteriales > Methanobacteriaceae > Methanocatella. The sequence goes on from CACZNW010000118.1 coordinate 4,367, forward strand.
ACAGATGAAATCTATGAATTCTGGATAAGGCAAAATCCCGAATTCATATCCGAAATCAGACAGATAAACAAGGATCTGCTTTTAAAGGCATTGAGTGAAGGCAAAACACGCTCAGAGGCAATAGAGATTGCCGGAGTAACTGCAAAGGAATATGAGGATCTGGTTAAATATTCCGATTTCAAGGGCGATGAGTTTTCACAGATGAGAAACCGTGAAGTGGAGACAAGAAAACGCAATCTGATTGAATACCTAAAACACAATGATTTAAACACTGCATGTGAACTTGCCAAAATATCGGTCAATGACTTTTACGGGTGGTATGAAAAGGACATGGCATCCGAATTCTACATGGAATCCACAAGGGTTCTGATGCACAATTTCCTAAACCAGAGAAGAAAGGGAAAAACAAAACTCCAGTCCGCAGAGGCAATCGGCCTTGACTACAGGTATGTTGAGCACTGGTTTAAAAGAACCCTTGAAATCTGTGAGAAATTCAAAAACGACCATGTCAAGGTCATAGCCGATCTGATTCTTGACGGATTTAAAAATAAAAAAACCAAACTGGAGATATCAAAAACTGCCGATGTGAACGTTAACCGAATCAATTCATATCTGAATCTTGGAAAAAGGGGAAACGGAACATATAAATTAATGTATGATTATTATGAAGAACACATTCTTCCCCGTGAGCTTTCAAGATTTTTAACCGAAATCAAAAACAAGCCGGTTAAAAAGGCACTTGAAATATCCGAACTGACAGAGCATGAGCTTGACGAGTGCTGTAAGCTTGCAGAAAAGGGAATAAAATACACGGATTTCTACACCGAATATCAAAACATCAAAACAGCCAAATACATTACAAGCATTATCAGGGGAAAGGACAAATCAAAAGCCCTGAGAAATGCCGGACTCACAGCCGATGAACTTGACGATGACATTGAAGAAAGAATACTTAAAAGAAGAATAGAAATCGTTTCCGGTGAAATAATCCGCAATAAAAATACAAAACAGGCAGCCAAAAAGGCAAATGTAAGTCCTCAAACAGTTTATGACTGGTACCTTAAGGGAAAAGAGGGTGACGCTAAATTCACTGAGTTCAGTGAACTTTATTATGAGCATTATATTGAAATCGGCAGTGAATTTGTTCAGAAGGCTCTTGAAAAGGGAATTTCCCCGAAATATATTATAAAAAACAACAGGAATCTGTTTACAAAGGAAGATTATGAATTCTGGAAGAAAAATGGATTCATAAACGAGGACTGTAAAAGAAATTATGATTTGAATGAGGATGATGATGAATAAAATCATCATAATATTTTATAATCTTTCAAATCCAAAAATATTATCAGTGAATTATTATGTTGGAGTGGACAATCTGTAAAAATTGTGGGAAAGTTTTTGACAATTCAAAGGACACCTGTCCGGTATGCATGAGAAAAACCGAAAGGATAAACATTGATTTTTTAAAAAATTATCTGTCGGACATGCTGTTTGTAATAGGCACACTTGACATTGACCTTTTAAGGGATTACTGCAGCCAGATCAGACTCCAGAACAGCTCATTAAGGGAAATTATACTTGATGATCTGGTTAAATACTTGTCATTTCTGGCACTTGCAGACGATACCGTCACAGATAACGAACTGGAATTTATAAACGAACTCCTCAATACAGATTACACAAAAGGGGAGCTGACAGATAATATTGACAATCTGCCAGTTTCATTCGAGTGCATGCACGAACTTGACGCATTTGCCCGTAATTTTGACATGATGGGTATCAGGGCATGCAACGAGCTTTTCGAGACATACGAGTTTCTCGGAAAGTTTTTCATAACGGTCGACGGCGATTTGAACGGAGAAGTTCTTGAAAAATACCAAAAATACATTAAAAAACTTAAAAACAGTCTAGGCGATTACCTCACAGATGACGAACCTATAAAACCATTTAAATTACCTAAAAATGATAAGGAAGAACCTCACAAATCTCTTGAGGAATATATGGCTGAACTCAACAGGCTCATAGGCCTTGAAAAGGTTAAAAAGGACGTGAATTCATTAATCAACCTTGTTCAGATAAGAAAATTAAGACAGGAACGGGGAATAAAACAGCCTTCAATGAGCCTTCACCTGGTATTCAGCGGAAACCCCGGAACCGGAAAAACAACCGTTGCAAGACTCCTGTCAAAGATTTACTGTGAAATGGGACTTCTTTCAAAGGGTCATCTCGTTGAAACCGACCGGTCAGGTCTTGTAGGAGGATATGTCGGCCAGACCGCCATAAAGACAAAGGATGTCATCAACAAGGCAATGGGAGGAATACTTTTCATCGACGAGGCATACTCACTGGCATCAAATTCCGAAAACGATTACGGAAAAGAGGCAATCGACACCATACTCAAGGCAATGGAGGACAACCGTGAAGACCTCATAGTCATCGTTGCGGGATACCCCGAGCTTATGGACAGGTTTCTTCACTCAAATCCTGGTCTTGAGTCAAGATTCAACAAATTCATATACTTTGAGGATTATACCTCAGATGAACTCTATGAAATATTCATGCTTTTATGCAGTGACGCAAATCTCACACTTGACCCTGCGGCGGATGACTACGCACACCAGTACTTCGCCAGGATGGAGGAACACAAACCGGCAAACTTCGCCAACGGCCGTGCTGTGAGAAATTTCTTTGAAGAAGTCATAACCGCCCAGGCAAACCGTCTGGCTTTACAAAATGATATAACTGATGAGGAACTGAACACTTTAACATATGAGGATTTTTTAGTTGAGGAATAGCAATGTCTAAGATATGCAATAACTGTGGAAGAGAAGTGGATGACCGGACAAACTTTTGTCCCAACTGCAAAAGCCAGTCATTCAGGAATAAAAATGAACTGGCGGCAAAAAACAATAATATGGTTCATAAACTGTTTTACTGGGATTATGACGGATATTATGTTCTCTCAAAGGCAAAATTAACATCAATTGCCGTGTTTCTGATGTTTTCAGTTGTGGCCATTTTATCGGGCGCACCCGGCGTGATGGTGTTGCTGGCATTCATTTTCGCACTTCTCATATTCGCCATAGGCTTCGGTATTCACAAAATCAGGGGAAATCTGCCTGAGGTAAAGGTCATCAACAATGACTACGGAATAATAACCGACATGATTCACCTTCTGTTTTTCTGGCAGGACAGCGAGGGAGACTATGTTCTCTCAAAAACAAAGATAATTTCACACCTCGTATTCGTACTGTTTTTTGCAATTTCACTAACCGGTCCGTTGGTTACTCTTTTTGGAGCGATAATGGTGGGGCTATTGTTTGAAATCCCCGCATTTTTAATCGGTTTTGCAATTCACAAATTATCCGGACCCAAAAAGAAACCTCAAAAACAGGTTTCACAGCCCAAACCACTTCCAAAAACAGAAAACAGTACTCCCCAAAAACAGGTCATACCAGAATATGTACCTTATCTAAACAGACTTGATGATTTGAACTCAAGATTCATCAAAAAGGACAGGGCAGTTCGTGAACTTATTGAAAAGAGATTTGAACCTCCTCAGATAACATATACACGTTTCATAAGCGGAGTTGACAGGTCAAAAAAACTATTTGGCAAAAACCTTGAATCCGCAATGACAATGATTAACATCGCCGACAACTACTCCGAGAGAATTGCCGCAGAAGTGGAGTCAAAGATAGCCGTCCTTGAAGCAATCATCGACAAGCTGGACAGTCTTTCAAATGAACTGATTGTTAATGAGGATTTATCAAAAAAAGAGGACGTTGATGATTTAATCGGCGAGATGGATGATTTGATTGATTCGGTAAGGGAGTATAATGAGTGAATACTTTTCACATGCTCTCGGCAAAACTGCAATAGTATCCTATATTAAATATAAAAGTCAATGTGGCAGTACAGCAATTATTCAAAAATAAACCGGGAAGTCCGCAAAAACTTCCCATTTGAAAAACCGAGAATGGGCCAGCTTGAAACCATATCCGAAATCAGGGATGCCATAGACAGCGGTTACAGATACATTGTTCTTGAGGCCGGAACCGGAACGGGCAAATCCGCAATAGCCTACACACTCTCATCATTCTATGATTCATCATATATCCTGACCGTGACAAAACAGTTGCAGGATCAGTACCTGAAGGATTTCACTGACCTGAGTCAGGTCAGGGGACGGAAAAACTTCCGGTGCAGACAGGACATTAATCTGGCCTGCGATGAAGGCAAATGCATAGCTGACGGCATTGACTGTGACAAAACCGGTGATTGTGACTACTGCCTTCAGAAAACCACTGCCCTCAACTCAAAAACCGTAATATCCAATTACCATTACATGTTCCTTGAACTGAACTATGTCGGAGACTTTACAAAAAGGGAACTTCTAATCTGTGACGAGGCACACAACCTTGAAAACACCATTATGAGCCAGCTGAGACTGGAATTTGCAAAACCCGATTTAAAGCAGCACCTGAAAATGGAAATCACCGATGACATACTCTATGAACTTGACAACGGAGACTATGACGTGTGGCTTCAGTTCATAGATGAAATCAAAAACGGGTATATGGGTGAACTTGAAAAAATCAGATATCTCAACAAGCCTCACCTGGCTGAAAAAATCTCTTTTATTAAAAAACAGATTTACGACTGCAACCGTTTCAGCGAAAATATCCTCAAAGACCCTTACAGCTGGGTGTTTGACTGCAGTCAGGATTACACCACAATAAACTTCAAACCATTAAAGATTGACAGTTACGCAGAAAACACACTCTTTCGCCACGGTGATGTCAGTATAATGATGAGTGCAACCATACTTGACTATGAATTCTTTCTCAAATGCCTTGGAGTGGAAGGCGATGACATTTATCCGATAAGGCGCAAAACACCCTTTGACCTAAAAAGAAATCCAATAAAAACCTTTGAAAACATCAATCTCTCACACAAAACCCTCAAAAGGGATGCGCCAAAAACAATACTGATAATAAAATCCATACTGAACACCCATAAAAACGAAAAGGGAATCATTCACACGGTAAGCGGCACATGCAGGGACTATCTGGTAAATAATCTAAATGAACCACGCCTAATTGAGCACAACACTCAAAACCGCTCCGAACAGCTTGAGAAATTCATCAGCACTGATGACCCCATGGTTCTTATTTCACCTTCAATGAATGAAGGGGTTGACCTTCCGGGAGACCTGTGCCGATTCCAGGTAATATACAAACTGCCCTATCCGGATCTCGCCGACAAACAGATCCGTATGAGGGCAAATGCCGACGAGGACTGGTACAACTATAAAACTGCACTGAGCCTGATTCAAACCTACGGAAGGGGAATGAGACATGAAGATGACTACTGTATGACTTATCTCATAGATTCAAGAATCACCGATTTCATGAAAACAGACAGATTCATTTCGGATTCATTTAAATATCATTTAAAACAAAATACCTTTGATGACTAATCACAAACACCTACGGGTAGTTATCGAGGATATCTACGCAAACAACAATGAACTGACTATGGACTATGAAATCAGACTGATTAATGAATTCAGATATTCCAACCTTTATATTCCGGCAAAAAAGGATGAATTCACATTGAATTTCATAATCTATGAGGACGAAGACCTTAAACTCATTCCACTTTTCACCGACAGGTATGAGTTTGAAAAATTCTTTAAAAACTTGGATGATATTCATCTGATGCAGAATTCATTTGAACTCTATCAGAATATTATAAAAACCTCTGATTTTGACGGATTTATCCTGAACCCTTCCAGTGAAAAATACGTATTTACAAGGGAGTTTATTTTAGACATCAAAAACATTCCAAAAACCAATTTCTACACAACCGATACCTACACAGTCGATGAGCTGAAGCATCTCAAATCATTAAAAAACGAAAGCCTTGAAAGGTTTATGGAAAATCCCGCCAACATCGGGGATTACGAAGCCCTCTTTGAGGAGTTTACAAAATCGGTTCTTTTGACACTTATGGTATCGGACATTGACCTGACTTCAAAGGCAAGGGACGGTGTGATTTCCATGATGGATTCCGGACCCCTTGCTCAGATGTACACCGATAACGTTGGAGGAGTTTATGCAACCATATTTTCGGGTGAAGACAAAATGAAATTCGTTGAATCGGATAAATACAAATATTCACAGGTTATTAATCTGGCTATGCTTGTTAATTTCGTTTTATCTGAGGATATGGATGGTATAGTTTTAAATCCTGGAAGTGACAATGTCCTGATTCCAAGGGTAACTCTTTTGAGATATTCGCTGGGATTTGAGAGATTTGCCAATGACGGGAAATTATCCGATTCCATATATTATATGTTTCCAATAGAATAATTTTTCATGTCAGTTTCAAAATTGCAGCCATATTAAAAAATTATATTCTCATTGCAAAATTGTACGGGATTTATATAGAAAAATATATATTATTTGAAGTTTATAGTAGTAATTGGGATTGCATGAGAGTGCAATCCCTAGTATGTTTGGTGATGTCAAAAAAAGAGTCTCATTGGTGGGTTAACACACAACTCTTTTTCTATCCCTGGGCTTAAACTAATGAGGTTCTTTTAAAAAATTTTAATATAAACCTTTTTTAAATTAATTATTATGTCTGAATTATCCGAATTAATTAGAATTAACAGAAATATTGAAAATCAGAATAAGGAGATTATCCGACTTTTAAAGATTATAGCCGGTGAAAGTGACTTCGTTGACCGCTCAGGATATGTTTTTCCAGATTTCACACCAAAGGAGGAGGTTTATCCCGAGGCAGATTCATACGCTGATCTTCTGGATGTCAGCTGCAGCATCGGTGAGGTGTATTTTGTAGACGGTGACATCTACAGATTAAGTGTTGAAAATAATGAAAAGATGATTGATAATTTAATGGGTGGTGTTGAAACTACCAATTTTAATGTGGCTGAGATTATATCTGATGAATCCATCAATAGAAATCAAAGTTTGGATGACTCTACAGTTATACTCACTGACTCAAGTAGCGGTAAGTTGCCCCAAACTTTGGAGCTGTGCTACAAACAGAAGGCAAAAAAAGTATATATTCCATTTGACCAGGCAATGGAACTTTTGGGGGCACCGGATACATTACAGAAGGTACTTAAACTTAATTTCTACAAATCACAAGAGGATTTGATTAATAAATTATTTGATTAGGTGATTTTGATGTCTAAATTCTGTCCGTCATGCGGTGAAGAACTTGTTGACAATGCCAAGTTCTGTAAAAACTGCGGAATAAACCTTGAAAACCTCGAACCCAATCGGAATGCAGATCAGTTTAACACTCAGCGGTTTCAAAGTCAAACTGTTGAAAAAGACCATACCTTGGCAATCGTTTTAGGTTATGCCTGTGCGGTTCTTTTAACACTGGTCGGTATAATATTCGGTGTGTATCTGCTTACAAGAAAAGACTCAAATAGAGCTCGAAAGCATGGAACATACATAATTATAGTTTCAGTGGGAATGTTCCTTTTTTCCGCATTATTCCTATAAAAAAATGATAAAAAAAGGTTTTATGATGATTTGCTGAAATCATCAATTGCTGAGTCAACTAGATTTATGACCGATTCGGCAAGGTCGGGATATGAATCGTTTATGGCAACAGGGATGTTGTCACAGTAAACCACTTCCAGACCGTGTGCGATTGCATCCTTTGTTGCAACGTCAACTGCAGCTGCCTTAAGTTCGGTCAGCATCACGTCTGCATCGTCCATATATTTCTTCATGTCCTCACGTAAAAGAGGTCTGTTTGATAAGTGGGCGGTTGTTCCAACCACTTCACAGTCAAAGTTTTCCTCAAGATAGTCAACAAGTTTGTCCTTAACATCTTCCGGTGCGGTTGTTGCAAAGAGCACTTTTTTACCGGAAATGTCATCGAGAGGTTTCGGTCTGAAAACAGTTGATATTACAACTGCATCCGGGTTTACCTCTCCTACAAATTCCTCAATTTCAGCGATTTTGCTTTCGCTGCACATTGGCTCTTCACACATTGTCAGAATAACCAAATCGCCAAGTCCCACACGGTAAGGTCCGAAGTATGTGGTGAGATTTGCTGTCGGCTGGTTGGCGCCGATAAGTGCTATTTTTTTGTTGGTTTTAATCGGTGGGATTGCGGCTCCGCTTCCTTCAAAGATTGCGAATTTTGAATCCACTTCATTTGCAAGGCGGGCTCCCTTTTTCATGTTTGTCAAAAAGACTTCACCAGCCATTCCTCCTCCGCAGCGTCTGCATCCGATTGTAAGAATTCTGCTCATAAGGGCGTCCTCCCAGTGGTCGCTTGCAGCGTGAACTCCCTTTTCGGACTGCTCAAGCAGGAATTCGGCATTGATTTCAAGTTCTTCGCCGTGCACAATTTCAGGTTCTTCAGGCCCTCCTCTCCCCATTGCAATTACGCACGGTTCGTAGCCGTTTTTGTCAATCAGCCTTGCCACAAAACCGGATACGGCTGTTTTTCCTATTCTTTTACCTGTTCCGAGAATTGTTATTGAAGGCTTTTCCATTATTTCATACTGTGTTGTCGGTTCGAATTTGAAGTCTGGTCCCTCATAGCTTATTCCCTCATTTAAAACACGGCAGGCGATCTTGAACCTTTTAGGATAATCAAGTATCGGTTCGTCGCTTAAATCGAATACGGTGTCGATATTGTATTTTCTTATCATCTCTACAATGATATCATATGGGATGTCCTTGTCCTTTGCAAACTGAACCGGGATTCCGAGTTTTTCAGAGTAGGATTCCTCTGAGTCGTCCCTCAGCTTTTCGGTTCCTCCTATGAAAACTGCTCCTGCGATATCAATGTGTTCAATGTTATTTAAAGTGTCTATTGCTTCCTGTGTGACTGGAAGGTAATGTTCGCCGTCAACTAAACAGAGCATTTTGGTTAAGGATTTCATATTTAATAGTATAATCTTTTATAAATAAAAGGTTAATTATATTGTATGGAAATAAACGTTGGCGAAACACACATAAGACTGAAAACCGACCTTAAAAATCACAATCTTGAAGACTATATTTATCATATAAGGGCGGATTTGAAAAGTTATATCTCATCTGATAGTGATTTTCTCCTTTCAATGGAGCCACTTGGTATGCCGGAAAGGGATTTGCCTTTAATTGTTGAAACGATGTATTACTCATCGGACATTTCGGATGTTGGCCCAATGGCCTGCGTTGCCGGAACCATTTCACAGATGTCACTGGACTATCTCATAGAATACGGTTCCAAAAATTCGATTGTTGAAAACGGCGGAGACATTGCCGTTATAAATAGCCGCAAGGTCCTCTGCGGAATATATTCAAACAACGAAACGCTGAAAAACAATATCGCATTTGAAATTAAAAAAAGAAAATCGCCTCTGGGCATATGCACCTCGTCGGGTAAAATCGGCCATTCGATAAGTTTCGGCGATGCTGACAGCGTCACGGTAATATCTCCTTCACCATCAATTGCCGACGGTCTTGCTACTCGGATTGCCAATGAAGTAAAGGGAAAGGACTCTGAAAGCAGGGTAACCCGTGCGGCGGAGTGCGCTGAAAACTACCGTGAATTTTTCTCCGGAGCACTCATAATATCCGGCGGGAATGTTGCGAGTGTCGGAAAACTTCCAAGAATCGTTGAAACCTCTAAATTTGAAGTTAATAAAATTTAAATAAAATTTGATTTGCACTAGAGGTAATATATTTTTGAATGCAATATTTAAATATGATAAATGTGTAATATTATTGTATAGAATTTAGGAGTTAATTTTAACTAAACTGAAATTAGTTAAACCAAGGGTTAGATATCTATGTATAAAGACGAAATGATACAATTACATCAATTTTTAGTATATGTTTTAAAATATTTAGCAGAAGATGACCAGATTTCAAATGACTGTAGTGAATATATCTCCCTGAAAATAAGCCCTCATCATATTCATAAGACCAAGGCCGAACATAAACATGCAATTTTTGTTTTATGTAAGATTATTTCAGAAATTATAGCTGAAAGGGATGATAATCCGATTCCGGATAATGTCCGCAACTCACTGGCCGAACTGGTTATAAGATCTCAGAAGGAAATCAGTGAATCATAATTTCCTATATTTTTTTAACCATTATTATAACAATTGTGATAAAAACTTTTTAATACATTTAACGAGAAAATTATTATAAAATAAATTTTTAATAGTGTGATAAACTTGAATGCTTTTGAATTTTTAACCCGAAAAAGACAGGACAAACCAAGAAGCTGCGGAATCACCATGGTTCTCGACAAGGGTCTTGGATTTGAAACAGCATCCGCCCTGATGGACATATCCGGCGACTACGTCGACTACGTCAAATTCGGATGGGGAACATCCGCAGTACACAACAGAGACATAATCGCCTCAAAGGTGGAGATGTATAAATCCCACACCATTACACCATACACTGGAGGAACACTCTTTGAACTGGCATTTTCACAAAGTAAACTCGAAGAGTTCTTCGCTGAAGCCGACAAACTGGGCTTTGAGGCGGTTGAAATATCCGACGGTACTGTAAATATCGCAAGAGAGGAAAAGCTTGCATCAATCGAACTTGCAAAATCAAAGGGTTTTGAGGTACTCTCTGAAGTCGGCAAGAAAAACCCAGAAAAAGACAGTGAATTTACAACCGACGACAGGATAGAGTATTTGAAGGAGGAACTCGGCGCAGGATCATCACTTGTCATAGTAGAGGCACGTGAAGGTGGAAAAAACATAGGAATATTCGATAAAAACGGAAATGCCAAAGAGAATGAAATAGACCATATCATAAAACATGTTAACAACGATAAAATAATGTGGGAAGCACCTAACAAGGACCAGCAGGTATTCTTTATACTTAAAATGGGGAATACAGTCAATCTGGGAAACATCTCAACAGAAGACATCACATCCCTTGAAACCTTAAGGCTGGGCCTGAGGGGAGACACCCTGGGAAAAATCTGAGGCAATGATTCAATTGACAAAAAAAAGAACCGTTGATGATATCAACCGAAAAATAGAAAACGGCGATGCAAATATCTACACCGCCGAGGAATTTAAAAAACTCATAAAAAAGGACAGCGCACCAGGTTTTGATGAAGTGGACGTTGTAACATGCGGAACCTGTGGAGTCATGAGCGGTACTGCGGCAATCCTTAACTTCATCGTCGCAGAGCCAGGTGAATTCATAAGGGCATCTGAAGTCTACATGAACGGGGTTCCGGCATATGCAGGACCATGTCCCAACGAATGGCTGGGTTCAGTTGACGTGATACTTCACGGAACGGCACACTCAATATATGACGAGTCATATGGCGGAGGATTTCTTTTAAAGGAAATACTTGAAGGCAAATCCGTTGACGTGAGGGTTGAAAGTGCCGACGGAAAAACCATAGAAAACACCATTACAAAAGCAGACATTACAAGGGCACAAATCATTGGCGCCCGAATGGCATTTAAAAACTACACCGCATTTACAAATCCCGGAAGAGAACCGGTAAAGTCAATATTTTCAGCGGTCCCCCTTGAAGGTAACCTTCGGGGCCTTACTTTTTCCGGATGCGGAGACTTGAATCCTCTTCAAAACGACATACCACACAACGTTATAAGGCAAGGCAGCCGGGTACTTTTAAACGGTGCAGTCGGTTATGTTCTTGGTGACGGAACAAGGTCAAGTGCCGAAAAGCCGAATCTGATGCTTTCAGCCGACCTGTGCCAGATGGACCCCTACTATCTGGGCGGTTTTAAAACCGGCCAGGGAGGCGAGGTATATGATACCGTGGCGGTGCCGATACCTGTTTTAAACGAGGAAATATACAATAACTTACTGATAACAGATGATGAAATAGACCTGCCTGTAGCGGACATAAAGGGACGCCATCTGCCCCTTGACAGTACCGATTACGGCAGGATGTGGACAGACCATGACCTGAGACCACAGTACGACAGAACAAAATGCGGGACATGCGAAAAATGCACTGTTGAAGAAATCTGTCCGACAAACGCATTTTCCGCCGAAAGACTTAATCTTGCATACTGTTTCGGATGCGGAATGTGTGCAAACTACTGCAGACACGACGCATTTGAGATGAACACCGGAAGCGTTGATTTAACAATAAATGACAGGAATGTTAACGTTCCGATAATCTGCAGACAGTCAGACAGGCTCAGGGCAAACAAACTGTCCATGAAATTAAAGAACATGATTGAAAATAAGGTTTTTAGATTATGACAACTCAAAAAATAACCGATTCTCCGATAGATTTTGCCGAAAAAATCATAGAGGACGTGAAAAACTCCAAAGAGGAAGGAGTTTTAAAATGCGTGCAGTGCGGAATGTGCACTTCAACATGCCCTGCGGCACGCCACAGCGACTATAATCCCCGTGATATCATAGAAAGGGTTCTTGAAGGGGATGAAACAATAATTGAAGACGACAATATCTGGAACTGCTTTTACTGCTATACCTGCCACAGCGTATGCCCTGTGGGAAACAGCGTATGTGAAGTAAACCAGATTTTAAAACAGATTGCAATTGAAAACGGAATCGGATACGACAAGTTATATGAATACATGGGATTTGCCGATTCATACTTCACGGCGGCAATCGGAGCAATCCCCGAAAGGTTCTTTCCCGACATTGACCGTGACGTGCCGGGATGGTGGGACTTCAGACAGAACCTTGATGAAATAAGAACTGAACTTGAATTGAACCCGCCGCTGATGCCGTCTGAGGACGTCATTGAAGAGGTAAGTAAAATCCTCACGATTACAGGTTTTAAGGACAAGATTGAAAAGATACGTTCAACAGAGGAGGAAGACCAATGAAAAACGTACCGACAGAGGACATACTTCTTTTTCGAAGCTGTCTTGTAAGCGTGGAGTATCCCGGAGTCGAGGCGTCAACAAAATTTGTCTTTGACAAACTGGGCGTTGACTATGAAATATCAGATAAACAGACATGCTGTACCGGTCTTGGACATTACTCGGATGTGTTTTCACAAATCGACACAACGGCAATAGGTGCAAGAAATTTCAGGATTGCCCGTGAACTTAAAAGGCCGAATCTTGTCATGATGTGTGCAACATGCTATGCAATCAACAAAAAATCGGTAAAACTTTTAAACAAAAAGGATGACTTGAGAAATCACATTAACGAATTATTTATAAATAACGGGCTGGAACACCTTACATATGAAAAGGATGACCTGAAACCTACAGAAAACATATTCCATGTCGTGGACATATTGTATGCCCGGAAGGATGAGATTAAAAATCATGTTAAATACGACCTGAGCGGATACAAAATAGCAACCCACCACGGCTGCCACTACTGCAAGGTACATTACGAGGACACCATCGGAGGGGTTCGTGATCCGAATGTAATGGACGAGATTATAGCCGAATGCGGATGCAAAACCATAGGATGGTATGACCATAAAAGGGCAACATGCGGAACCGGATTCAGGCAGAGATACTCAAACCCGAACCTTTCATTTACCGCCACAGCAGATAAAATGAACGCAATTGATGACGAGGACGTTGACATACTGGTTCACCTGTGCCCGAACTGTCACATACAGTTTGACAGATATCAGCATCTCATAGCAGAGCGTGAAGGCAGAAACTTCAGGGCAGTGCATTTAAATATAGCGCAGTTCCTGGCAATTGCAATGGGCGGGGACTTTGATAAGGTAATCGGTGTCAGGGCACACACCGTTCCGGTTGATTCAGTTATAAAGGATTTGAAGGAGGTTGAAAAATGAGGGATGATTTGAAAGTTGGCGTGTTTTTATGTGAATGCGGAGGAAATATATCGGATACGATAGACCTGGACAGGGTTAAATCCGAACTGGATGTGGAATTTATAGGTCAATTCGAAAACTTATGTTCACTCAACGGACGTAAAATAATACGGGATGCAATATTCGACCATGACCTTGACAGAGTAGTGGTTGCAGCATGCTCACCGATAAGCCATGAAAAAACATTTCAGGACTACGTAAAACCTCTAAATCCCTATCTCATGGACATGGCAAACATACGTGAGCAGTGCTCATGGGTACACTCCGACAAGGACCTTGCAACCCATAAGGCGATAAGCCTTATCAATGCTTCCGTAGAAAAGGTAAAGCAGTCCGATGCGGTTGACCCTATTTACTGCCAGACACCGGATGAAGTGGCGGTAATCGGAGGAGGAATTGCGGGAATGAACGCAGCACTGTCCCTTGCAAAACAGGGAACAAAGGTGACCCTAATCGAGCAGTCAGCCTCAATCGGAGGACACATGGCAAAAATCGGTAAGGTATTCTCGCCTGTAAAAATAGCTGAGGAGTGCGGAATGTGTCTTTTAAATCCGATACTCAACGAACTGGTATGGAATGAAAACATAACTGTCCTCACCAACACCAAAGTCATAGAGGCCGAAAGACGTGCCGGAACGTATAATCTGATTCTTGAAAAATCACCAAGATACGTCGACACCGAAAAGTGCATTTCCTGCGGCAAATGCTCTGAAGTTTGTGAAGTTGAGGTTCCAAACGACTGGAACGATAACCTTTCAAACAGAAAGGCAATATACAGACCCTTCGGCCAGTCATATCCCGAAGCTTACGTTATAGACATGGAAAACTGTACAAAGTGCAGCAACTGTGTCAAGGTATGTAACATGAAAGCGATAAGGCTCAGGGGAAAACCCGAAAGAATACCTCTTCAGGTCGGATCAATTATAGTTGCAACCGGCCATAAATTATTTGACATGGAAAAGCGTCCGGAATACGGATACACAAGATATGACGATGTTATAACCCAGTCCGAACTTGGAAGAATCACAGGGGTCAACGGCCCGACCAAGGGAAAACTTCTCAAATCAAACGGCGAAGTGCCGAAACGTGTCGTCATGATACAGTGTGTGGGATCCCGTGACGAAAAGCCCGACGGTCACAGGTACTGCTCAAAGATATGCTGTACTGTTGCGCTTAAAAACGCAAATATAATCAAGCACAAATACCCAGACACCGACGTTCTGATATGCTACACCGACGTTAGGACACCAGGAATGTTTGAGAAATACTACAAGCACACTCAGGAAAATGAGGTGAGATTTTTAAGGGGACGTCCGGGTGAAGTCGTCAAAAAGGGAGACAACTTCATCGTAAGAACCGAAGACACACTTAAAGGTGAGTTTGTTGAAATCGAAGCCGACATGGTAGTGCTTTCAACTGCAATGGAACCTTCAAAGGGAACCGAGGAAATAGCGGAAATCCTTAATGTCGGAATAACCGAAGACGGTTTCATCAAGGAATCACATCCCAAAATCAAACCTGTTGCAACCGACGTTCAGGGAATATTCGTCTGTGGAACCGCACATGAACCGAAAGACATCACGGATTCAATCATGCAGGCAACCGCAGCAGCCTCAAAGGTAAGCGAATACAACTACGGTGGTGTTGAAATAGAACCGTTCATCGCAGAGATAAACACAGAAAGATGTACGGTCTGCGGAGAATGTATTGAAAGATGCAAATACAAGTCAATGAGCATACAGAACGATGAAATCTACATTGACCCGATGAGCTGTACCGGATGTGGAAAATGTCTCATCGGATGCAAACACAGAGCCATTACAGTTAATGGAAACATTGACGAAAAGATAATGTCTACAATAAAAGGGGTTCTCTCAAACAAAATGGAAGGCCAGCGCATGATACTGGTATTTCTCGACAATATCGGATACACCGCAGCAGACAATATCGGAGTAAACAGACTCTCATACCCGGAATCAATCCACATTATCAAGGTAATCTCCGTCAACCGTGTAAGGCCAAAACACATAAGATACGCACTTGACAACGGAGCCGACGGCGTATTTATCGGTGAGTTTCCGGGAGATTTGATGTATGATGAGGTTGAGCGCAAAATTCAGGGAGTCAAAAACAGAATTGAAGAGCTCGGCGAAGACCCGGAAAGGGTAACGTTTTCAAAGGTGTATATCCCATACTTCTCAGGACTTGCACGTAAATTCAGAGAATTCGATTCCAAAATTGCAGAACTGGATTCGGAATAAAAAATAAGATTATTATGTAACATTTGTCTGTTACATAATACGTTTTTCTATTTTTGGAGGCTTTTTACCGTTGAACACATCAGTGTCCATTGACTTGTTTTTGAATGAAACGATAATTGTACATATCGCATCACCGGTAACGTTTACCGCTGTTCTGAACATATCAAGAACATGATCTATTCCAAAGATAATGCCTATTGCCTGTACAGGTAAGCCTATGGAGTTAAATACCATTGTCAGAGTTACAAGACCTACTGACGGAACACCTGCTGTACCTATTGAAGCCATTACCGCAGTGAATATAACGGTCAGAAGGGCTGAGGTACCAAGGTCGATACCGTATGCCTGTGCTGCAAACATAACTGCAACACCCTGCATGATTGCGGTTCCGTCCATGTTGATAGTGGCGCCCAAAGGAATGGTGAATGAACTCACGTCACGTGAAACACCCATCTCACTCAGTTTATCAAGATTCAATGGTATTGTCGCATTTGATGTTGAAGATGAAAATGCAAAAAACATAACCGAAGTGAACCTTTTAAAGAACTTGAGAGGATTCAGACGGGTTAAAATCACAAGCAGTGACGGATAGACAATAACTAGCTGAATCGCAAGACCAATAAGTACGCACAGTACGTATTTGGCTAGAGGAAGTATTCCTTCAAAACCAAGACCTCCGAATGTCCTTGCCATTAAACAGAAAACTCCGATAGGGGCGAATTTCATGACGATTGATGTCATCTCCATCATTATTCTGTTTCCTTCACCGAAGAATTTGTTCATGACTTCGGTTTCCTTTCTGATTTTTGCAAGTATTATACCGATAAGAACTCCGAATATGATTACGGGAAGCATGTCTCCGGTTGCAAGGGAGCTGAATGGATTGTCCGGAACCATATTCAAAACGGTGTCTGTCATTGTCTGATTAACTGTCACGTTTGATGACTGGGCGGCACCCGCCATGTTCAATCCTGCACCGGGCTGTATATACATGCCAATCAGTAAAGCAATTGTAACCGCTACTGCAGTGGTTATCAGATAGATTACGATTGTGGTTCCTCCGATTTTACCAATTGTCCGCACGTCGGAGATTGATGAAACCCCAACGACAATGGAAAAGAAAACCAGAGGTACAACCAGCATCTTCATCAGTTTAATGAACAGTGTACCTCCAAGATAGAACACGTTGTCCATCAGGATGATTTTTTTAATATAAGGGTCGGTAACGTAGAAATTCACTGCAAGACCGACAATCATACCGAGTAGCATTCCGATAAGTATCCAGTTTCCCAGGCTTATCTTGTTAAGTTTAGCTAACATTTTCTGCCTCGGATTTAATTTTTATTTGAAATGTTACATAAATCTTATGTAGTATGAAAAAGAGAGTATGTTCATGGACGAATATTGCTCAAACTGCGGTTTTAAAGTTAAAAATGGTGATGAGTTCTGCCCGAACTGCGGAAGCAGACTTCATGAAAGCGATGAAGTCACATATGAAGAACTGATTAAAGATATCATATACGTCGACGGCAGAATTTCCAAAGCAAAGCTCATCGGTGCGGGATTTTTCATGATTAGTGTTTTCGGGTCAATGTTTTTCATTGTCCCGACAATGCTTCGCTACGGTTTTTTAGCGTTTTTCACAGGAGTTTTCGCATCATTTATTTCAGGTTTAATATATTATTCAATCTGCAGAGGCGGAGGCTATCTGATTAGAAAACATCTGGCTAAATAGAGCTCATGAACCTTTCCTTTATTGTAATAGGGTCAATGTCGATTATAGGGGCTTTTGAATTTCCGGGTTCTGTTTCATAAACGATAAAACTTGCGTCTTCACTGTTTATGACTTCTTTTAAATCAATGTCTTTGAAATGGAAACTGTTTTTAAATCCGACTCCCTTTGCTGTTTCAACAAGGTCAATCAGTTGTGCATAGGTATCCTGATTTCCGGTTGAACCGTAGGCACCGTTATCTATAACAATCCAGGTGAGGTTTGAGGGATTGTTTGCAAACACAGTTGCAAGTGAACCCATGTTCATTAAAAGTGAACCGTCACCATCTATTACCACAACGTCTTCGCTGGGTTTTGACAGTGCAAGTCCCAGGCCGATTGATGATGCAAGACCCATTGATCCAATCATGTAAAAGTTACGTGACCTGTCGTTTATTTCATATAATTCCCTTGACGGAAATCCGATGTTGCAGATAACAAGTTCTTCATCTATATTTTCCATTATATCATGTATCGCTTCATATCTTGCCATATTATCACCAGTATTTAATTTCCAGCAGTATGCTTATCGGTTTTCCTTCTTCTTCAGACATTTCCCATGACCGTCTGATGTCATTGTATGCCTCTTCGGGTGTCTGGGGTTTGAAGAAACTGAAGTCCATTGCCTCAAGTATCCTTGGAGTTGACTCTCCCATTGGGACCTGTCCTACTATACTTTCACCTTCAGTTCCCCTGTGGCTCATAACCATCAATAAAGGGAATTCATATAGTTCAGTCAGGGATTTAAGGGCGTTTACTGAGTTTCCAAGTCCTGAATTCTGCATTAAGATGGCTGGTTTTTTACCTCCCAGATATGCTCCTGCACATATTCCAATTCCTTCCTCTTCACGTGTAACCGGCACATGGATGATTTCAGGGTCTTCGTCGAGTCGATTTAAAATTTCTGATAAGTTAACGCAGGGAACGCTTACGACAAAGTCGATTCCCCCATCTTTAAGTCCGTCATAAACAGCATCATTACTATCCATTTATATCACATCTGATTATTTGTTATGTTTAAAAGAGTATAAATAGCTATTTTTCACATGAATTTCATTTGTGAAAAATCACATGTCAAACACGGGGAAAAAGTAAGATTTAAAAATAATCATGGAGAAATTTAAACTTTTAATAATCCACGGGTTATAACTGTTCAAATGAATAGTAAACCTTTTTATTAATTTAAAACTAATATAGTAACATGTTTGATAAACTGCCTGTTTCTTCCAAAACAGAGAAAATTCTAACAAAATCTCTTGACGAACTTATTGACGTTGAAGAAGCAAATCATTTAATGAATATAAAAGGAAGCGAATTATATCCTTTACTTGCAACTGCTGATTTTTTAAGACACGAAAATGTTGGAGACAACGTCACATTCATTAATAACTGTAACATTAATTTCACAAACATCTGCAGGGTAAGATGCGGGTTCTGTGCATTCGGAAGGGATGCGGATGATGATGACGCGTATATCCTCACCGATGATGAAATACTCAAAAAAGCCGAAGGTGCCGTTTCAAACGGTGCACGTGAATTCACCCTCATGGGAGGGGTGCTGGACGATGCAGATATTGAATACTATGAGCATCTGCTTACATTACTGAAAGACAAATATCCCGATGTTTCCATACACGGATTTTCACCGACCATGGTAAGGGACGCATGCAGGGTATCCGGCATTGATACGGCGGAAGGATTTGAAATACTTAAAAGCGCAGGTCTTGACACTCTCCCCGGAACTGCAGCGGAAATACTCACCGACAGGTCACGCCAGATTATATGTCCCGAAAAGGTAACTGTGGCCGAATGGATCGATACGGTTAAAACCGCCCAGGAAGTTGGAATACAGGGTTCGGCAACAATAATGTACGGTCATGTGGAAACTCTGGAGGAAAGGGTAGAGCATATCGATATAATAAGACAGATTCAGCAGGACACTCACGGGTTCACTGAATTTATACCTATGACTTTCATGCATGAATATTCTCCGATTTTTCTGGAAGGCCAGTCAAATCTTGGAGCCACAGGCACACAGGATTTGAAATTATATGCAGTTTCAAGACTGATGCTTGGGGATTTAATCCCGAATATTCAGGTTTCATGGGTGAAACTTGGTTTCAGGTTCGCACAGGTCGTTCTGACCGCAGGTGCCAATGACCTTGGGGGAACTCTCGGGGGAGATGAACTCTCCGACGCCTCAGGAGCTCCCGACGGTGTTGACGCATCAGTAGATACCCTTACAAGAATGGTGAAAGACCTTGGAAGAAACCCGATTGAGCGCAATTCCACTTACACGGAATTTTATCCGATAGAACAGGTGTTTTAATTGAAGAAATTTATTGTTATTGACGGACTGGACGGTTCGGGAAAGGACACTCAGGTGAATCTTCTGGCCGAAGCCTATGAAAGGAGGGGAAGAAAGGTTACAGTAAGGTCCCATCCCTGCAGCGACAACAAATACGGCCGAAAGTCAAAGGAGGCACTTCTCAAAACAGGTAAGGTCAACCACATTAAGGCAACCGTTTATTTTGGACTTGACGCCATAAGGTCAGTTCAGATGTATTATTACAATAATGACGTTGATGTTGTAATCTTTTCAAGATATATACTGGCGGTGATGTATCTTCCTAATGTGGTGAACACCATTGTCTATAAAATCGTGACATTTGTCCTTCCGACATCGGACTGCATGTTCTTTTTAGACATTACTCCGGAAGAATCATTGAGAAGAATTGGTTCAAGGGATGAGGAAACCGAAATGTTTGAAAACATCGACTCCCTGAGGCAGAACCGTGAAAGGTCACGCAAGTTCACCTATAACTGGAACGTGGTATCCGCAGATGATGCCCCAGAGGTAATTTCAGAAAAAATAATCTCAAAATGCCTGGAATCTGATTAGGATTCTATAATACTTCTTTTATTCCGTCACTTGTTATAATCATCAGTGAATTGAGATTTTCAAGTACAAGTGAAACAATTGGATGGGTCTGAATGTCCTTGTGCATGAATATTATTTCGTTCCCGACAAAATCAATCCAATTGACATGATAAACAACCACTCCATTCACAATCAGTCCCAGATACTGTGGTACGAATCTGTTTTCATCAATCTCATCAAAATAAGGGTTTTTTCTAAATATTTCTCTTAAAACTTTATCCATGGTTTATACTCCTCTTCTTTCATATACGAATTTTGGCACTGCCTTGTCAAAGGGATCAAAGGTTTCCCGGTTTTTAACCTCCATGCATTTCATACTTACCTTGGAGTGAAGGGAAGTGGGAAGTCTAAGAATCCTTTTAAGGTCAATTGACACTTTGGCATCAATTGTTGCAAGATTAACTCTTGCCATGGCTTCAACAAGATTTCTGTATCTTCTCGGACCGATATCCTTTTTGAACAGTCCCCAGTTGTCGTTTTCAAGGTGGTGTCTTGAAGCCATAATGTCTTTCATGAGGCGGGGATTGATTCCGTCAAGCTTTTCGTTCCCGACAAGGTGGAGAATGTTGAATTTAACCCTGTCGGTGAATATCCTGGAATATCCAACAGGTATTGTGAAGTGCTCGAAGTTGAAACTTTTGTTTGAAACCTCAGTGTTCATGAACTGTGATTTCGGAACTTCGGCACCGGCGGTATATTTGAGAACTTCAGACCTCAGTTCGCTTCCCGCACTCATCATCTCCTCATCCAGTATACGGATGTGATATCCCCTTCCGGAATAAATCAGATGAATGTTTTTCAATCCCAGATCGCCCTTTAAAGTATCAATCAGGGCATTTACAATTTCCAGAGCCTCACCTAGGCATGTTTCACATACTCCGTCACACTGACATGACCTGATTGGAATGTCCTTTGCGTCAACGTCGAAAATGTATTCCGCCTTCAGCCAGTCCTCTCTGCGTCTCGGGTTATTGTAGAAGGCCACTGAAATGTAGGCCGCAAAGGGTGCCTTGTATCTGAGGAATTTCCGCAGTGACTCGGTTCCCCTAAACACTTTATAACGGTCGTTCGGTCCCCTGCCGTTATGGTCAAAACCGAATTCCCTTTTTCTGATTTCATTGGATATAAAGTCGGGAAGATCCTTGGGATTCCATTCCTCGCGGTAGTATTGTCTTCGCTCTTTCAGTGTAGCTTTGGAAAACATGATTATTATTTTATATTTTTTAAGTATTTATTTTATTTGATGGTGCGATTCTGTGATTTTGCACAGGCGTGAAAAATATATTATGGACAATGCAAATATATACTAATATGAATGAATTTGTTGAAGTCATAGGAGTTGAACATTTAAAAACAATACTTTCCACCCTCACGCCGGAAGATATTGTAAAGCCGGCATATGACAACTGGGCGGCGGGCATTAAAACAGGACATACCGTGCTTAACCTTGAAAACGGACATGTTTACGGTCTGGGCATTGAACTCAACCAGTTGCCCCTAGCAGATGATATCTATATAGAACTGTATACCATCAAATCACATGAGGAACCTTTAAGCGAAGAGGAATTCTTCTCAGCAAAGGAATACGGAGAGTTTCTGGAGTTCAGCAGCGAAGATCCGTGTGAATACATCCCCGACATCATCACCGAATTCTGTGAGATGAAGGGCATTGACGAGTATGAAAGAACCGTAGGGCTTCTGGCGTATAATTTTGAAAAAAACGAACAGGCAAATTACAACATCTGGGAATCAAGGATTTTGAACAAGTATTATGATGCCATATATGAAAACCACAATCCCTTTGAGTTTTCACAGTCAAGTCTTTAAACCCTTGTCATATATTAAATTGCTTTATATATAAACATGAACCAGTCAAATAGTATGGGGGAATTTCATTAAATCAAAAATAATTATTGCAATATTGATTCTGACTATTATAATCTGTTTTCCATGCGTAAGTGCGGCTGATGCCAATCATACGGATTCGGATGCACAGATTTGTGATGTCATAAAAGAAAATACCTTAACGGATGACAATACTGATGCCGGTAACTTCACTGATTTAAAAATGTTAATTTCTCAGTCCGAAAATGAACTGACACTTGATAAGAATTACAGATTCAATTCATCAACAGACAAGGATTTTGACGGATTTTTAATTTCCAAGGACAATTATGTTGTTGACGGATGCGGCCATACCGTAGACGGTTCGGGTCAGGTGAGGATATTCGTTTTCACCGGAACAAACATCACCCTTAAAAATATCAAAATAATAAACGCAAGGGGAACCTACGGTTCTGCAGTATGGTTTAAATCTCTCAACACGGTTGATAACTGCAGTTTTATCAACAACAGTGCTTCTGCTTTGGGAGGTGCGCTTTATATTAACGATTCCGTTTCAGGCTGTAAAATCAACTCAACATTCATAAACAACAGTGCATATAATGGTGGAGCAATTTTCTTTAGAGGTGAAACTTCAGATATCACACTAAACGGATACTATGAATGCAATACGGCTGAAAGAGTTGCAGGGGCAATATTGTTCATCGGAAAATCATCAAACAACAAGATTTCTGCAGAGTTTTACAGCAACTGTGCCGAAAAAGCAAGCGGAGGAGCAATATTTTTCTATAATATGGCAGAAAATAACCTGTTTGAAAGCATTTTCAGATACAACACAGCCGCTTACGGCGGAGGAATCTTTTTTTACAACAAGGCAAACAGCAATAAATTCATAAGCGATTTCATATTCAATGCTGCCGAGTCCTGCGGCGGAGCAATGTTTTTCTACAATACAACAAACGGCAATAACTTCACAGGTTATTTCATAAACAACACCGCCCGTGGAAACATTAATGTTGTTAATGGAAACGGAGGGGCAATTACATTCAAGGGCAGTTCATCCAACTCCATATTTACCTGTGTTTTTATCAACAATACTGCCAGACTATACGGTGGAGGAGTAAACTACAGGCAAACCCCACACAACATTACATTTAACAGTAATTTCACCAACAATAATGCTAAATTCGGTGGAGGAGTTAATTTCTTTGAGAGTTTTAAAGAAGTAGTCTTCAACGGACAATTGACAGGCAACAGTGCAGTTTATGGTGGTGCAATAGCTTTAGGGTATGGAATCATTGAAAATGTTTCATTTAAATATAACCATGCCGAATACGGTGGAGCAGTATATTTTTCACAAAATGGATTCGTCATCAACTCCAGTTTCACAAACAACTCAGCGGATAATGCCGATGACAGTTGTGGAGGTGCAATCTGTTTTAACGGTAACGGAACAGTAATTTCATCCAGATTTGTAAACAATACTGCTGGTTATTTCGGCGGTGCCGTTTACATATGGGAGGATGGAACAGTTATGGATTCCATTTTCACCTCCAATGAAGCACAGAATGGAGGGTCATTATATGTTCACGGTGCTTTTGAAGTGGACAACTGTAATTTCACAAATAACTCAGCAAGAACAGGAGGGGCAATCGAATTCTGGAAAAGCGGAACACTCGGCGATTCCAATTTCATATCCAATGCAGCAGGATTCAGTGGAGGAGCAGTCTATACAAGTGCCAATATAAAAATAGGAAACTGTAATTTCACAGGCAATTCAGCAAACGAAAATTCAGGTGGAGCGGTATACATTTTCGGTTTCGGCGAATTATACAACACTATCTTCACCAGCAATTCAGCTTCATATTACGGGGGAGCAGTATACTTTAATAAGAATGGAACAGTCAATCACTCTTCTTTTACAAAAAACAGTGCCAAGGACGGCGGAGCCATTCTGACTGCCGGAAATCTCACAATAACCAATTCTGAATTCAGGAATAACGCTGCAGTTTACCAGACAAATCATCTGTCCGTAAAGAAACATGCTGTGCTTACATTAATCAATGTTATTCCGAATGCGTTAATCTTCAATGTTTCCAATATCACTTACGGAGGCGTTGTAAGGATTTTTTCAAATGTTTTTGATGAAAATAATATGACATTAAACAATGGTACACTATCAATCATCATTGCAGGCAATGTCTATTCGGCAGATGTGGTTAACGGAACTGCAAATGTGGAAATTCCAAATTTAAATGCCGGAGACTACAATGTAAATATCACCTATACTGGAAACGAACGTGTTGCAGTTTCGCCGGTTGCATTCACAGTATTCAAACGGGATGCAGTTATCTCGTCCAGTGACATGACATACATCATTAACTATGGCGGAAAATACAGTATAATTCTTAAAGATGCACAAAACAATGCCCTTGCTGGCAAAACTGTTTCATTCAAATTGGATGGCATGAATATAGGATCTGCCGTCAGCGATGAGAACGGTGTTGCAGCTGTTGGTCTTGAAGCAAAAATCCTGAAGGCACTGAAATCAGGCAGCAAAAATCTTGTCATTCAACTCAGTGATTCAAATTATAATGCAGCACCAAAAACCGTGAAAATAATGGTAAACAGGGAAAATACAAAAATTGCCGCTAAAAACAAGAAATTCAAAAGGTTTAAAAAACTCAAAAAATACACAATATCCATGAAAAACAGCAAAGGAAAGGCAATTAAAAAAGTACGGGTCAGTCTTAAAGTTAAAGGTAAAACATACAAGGCAAAAACCAACTCCAATGGAAAGGCAATATTTAAAATCAAAAAATTAACCAAAAAAGGAACTTACAAGGCTGTTATAAAATTCAAAGGAAACAAATACTACAATGCAGTTACCAAAAAAGTTAAAATTAAAATCAGGTAGGTGAAATCACCTGCATCTTTTTATTTTATATTCTGGTGCCGGCTAAAACACAGCTGCCATGAGATAGAAATACTAAAACCTGCAAGGTTAAAGTAACTTACATTAAACATTTGTTCAAGTAAAGTGGATGAATTAACTCATATATTTTCAAATATTTTTTTTACATGAACTTTTTTCAAAAAATATCTTATTTTAATATATCAGTTAAGATAAAATATTATCCAGTTAACATATCGAGGTTTTTTAAATGAAGATAAAATCAGAATATTTTGTATTCATGTTTATCGTTTGTATTCTATTCAGCATCACCGCTGTTTCGGCAAATGACAATCAGACGGATTCGTTGAATCTGGATATGATTTCAGATGACGAACTTATGCAGACAACCAACAGACCATTTAATGATTTCTATGAGGACATAAAAGATTGCAATGACACATTTGACATAAAAAATGATTATGTGTATGATGAAAGTGACAATAATACACGATTGGCCATCAATCAACGCAATTTGATAATAAATGGTAACAATCATATTATTGACGGTTCCAACATGGCAAAGGGATTTGTTTTCATGAAAGGTAATACTAACGTTACCATAAATGACCTGACTTTCATAAACTGTAACCAGTCAGTTGTACTGAGTTCGGGCAATGTCACTTTAAAGAATGTAAATTTCACGGGCAATTTCAATTTGGATAGTATGATGGGAATCGTCACAATTAATTATGCGGGTAATTTGATTATGGATAAGTGTAATTTCAATTCAAACATTAACACTTCCCTTATATTAATAGGTTATGGGGATGTGGCAATTTACAATTCCCATTTTTATAACACTAATGCTGGTGAAATCTCCCCTATTTTTGTCAACAGGAAGAGTCTGGTGATTGAAAATTGTACTTTTGAAAATTTAAGTTCCAAATATGGGGGTGCAATCAATTTCAGAGGATATTACTTCTCCATTAAAAATTCAACATTCCGGGATGTTAATGCTTATCTGACAGGAGGAGCTGTTGTTGCAAAATATTTCCCTATTCTAGCAGGTACGGATGCCCACAATAATCCAATATATCGTCCTTCTGAAAACTGGCTGATTGAAAACAGTGAATTTTTGAATGTTTCCTCCTCTCACAATGGAGGTGTCCTTTACATTCATCTGGTATTGGAAAATCCGACACTACCTAAAAAAACATTATATATAAACAATTGTAATTTCACAGATTCATCTTCACGATTTGGAGGTGCCATAGGACATCTGGATGGAGCTTTAGATATCTCCAACACCAGCTTCATAAATTCCAGAGCCAGTGATATGGCGGTGCAGTTTGCACTTCCTGGGCGAATCTGACTATGAAAAACTACAATGTGATAAACAGCAGTGCCGGGTCAAATGCGGGGGCGATTTATTTCGATAATGGTAAACTGGTCATTGACAAATCCAATTTCACAGACAATAAGGTAAATTCAAAATTCTCGAGTAATGAAAGTGTCATATATGCAAATGACGTTTATGCAGATATCAGAAATTCAACCTTCAACAATGGAGGTGTGGCAGTCTATGCAAACTTTGCAGGCCATTCCATCATCCGGGACATCGATTCGACTGATTTGTTTCTTATGAACAATACAGATTACCCTGTTTCCATTGAAAACAACGGAATAAGACTTAACCTGACAGGCAATTCCGTAGTTGTCGATAAGCTTCCTTCCAGATTTGACTTGCGTGACTGGGGTTGGGTAAGCCCACTCAAATTCCAGGAAGACAGTATGGCATGCTGGGCATTTGCCACTATCGCAGCAGTGGAATGCTCACTTCTAAAAGCGACCGGAGTTTTATCTTAATAGTGAAAAAATACTCTGACCTCTTTAAGGTTGGGGATGAATTTCACAAAAAGTGCATTGGGAATACTTTTCAGATG
>CACZNW010000119.1 GCA_902782595.1 uncultured Methanobrevibacter sp.
AAAGTAGCAATTTTAGGTGCAGGATGTTACAGAACACACGCTGCAAGTGGAATTACCAACTTCTCAAGAGCTTGTGAAGTTGCA
This sequence comes from uncultured Methanobrevibacter sp., assembly GCA_902782595.1. Classification (GTDB taxonomy): domain Archaea; phylum Methanobacteriota; class Methanobacteria; order Methanobacteriales; family Methanobacteriaceae; genus Methanocatella. Next base: position 85 of record CACZNW010000119.1, read on the forward strand.
GACGCAACCGGAAAAGAAAATATTTCAATGACCCACTCAACTATTGAAATGGGTGCAGAATTATTAGAATTAGCTGGAGTAGACGAAGTAGTTGTATCCGACCCAGTATTCGATGGCGATTTTGTTGTAGTAGATGACTTCGATTATGCTGAAGTAATCGCTGCACACAAAGCAGGAAACCCAGAAGAAGTAATGCCTGCTATCAGAGCAAAAGTTGGAGAATTAGCTGAAACCGTACCAAAACCAGCTAAAGGCGCTATCCACTTTACCCACCCTGAAGACTTAGGAATGAAAGTTACTACTGATGACAGTGAAGCAGTTGCTGATGCTGACTGGGTAATGACATGGTTACCAGAAGGAGGTATGCAACCTGACATCATCAAAAACTTTGCTGATGACATCAAAGAAGGTGCAATTGTAACTCACGCATGTACTATTCCAACTACCGGATTAAACAAAATCTTCGAAGACTTAGGAACAAACGTAAACGTAGCATCCTACCACCCAGGTGCAGTACCTGAAATGAAAGGCCAAGTTTACATTGCAGAAGGATACGCAGACCAAGCTTCCATCGACACCTTAATGGACTTAGGTCAAAAAGCAAGAGGATCCGCTTTCACATTACCTGCAAACATGGTTGGTCCTGTATGCGACATGTGTTCCGCAGTAACCGCTATTACCTATGCAGGTATTTTAGCTTACAGAGACACTGTAACTCAAATTTTAGGTGCTCCTGCTGGATTTGCACAAATGATGGCTAACGAAGCTTTAACCCAAGTAACCGCTTTAATGCAAGACCAAGGCATTGACAAAATGGACGAAGCATTAAACCCAGCAGCATTATTAGGTACCGCTGACTCAATGAACTTCGGTTCCTTAGCAGAAATCGTACCAACCGTGCTCGATTACTTAGGTAAAGACGAATAAACACGATAAGTTCAAATTGTTGGTTAAACCCAACAATTTTTTAACTTATTTTTTAATCGTTGAAAAAAAATTAGCTATTAAAAAATAAGTTAAACTGATTTTAATAAAAAAAATTGAGAGATAGATGTTATATGATTGATGAGGTTTTAAATAAAGCAAAACAAGGAAAAGAATTAAGTGATGAAGAATTTTTAGAATTGTTAAATATCGACGACAATGAAGATTTGGAAAAACTCTTCAAGGTAGCCCGTGATATAAGAGATAATCAATCAAAAGTAATTAAATTAACATCTACCGTTCATCTCACAAATAAATGCCAAATCCAACCAAGATGTGAATATTGCGGATTTGCAGAAGAAACTTCTGAAAAAGGGTATTTCAATGCATTTTATAAATCAAATGATGAAATATTAACTGCAGTCCGATCCATTCAGGAGGCACATATTCCCCGCGTAAGCTGTTCCGGAGGATACGGTTATAAAGGAAAACAGGCAGTGAACGCCTGTAAAATTGTAAAGGAAAACTCCAATTTAGAAATTCTTGTAAATGTCGGAGGAGATTTAACTGAAAAATCCGTAAAAGAATTGGCCGAACTTGGTGCAGACACAATATGCTGCAATCTGGAAACCATTAACGAAGACATATTCTACCAAAGAAAACCGGGCGATTCACTGGATCAGAGAATATTGACCTGTGAAAGAATAAGTGAAGCAGGCATTGGCTTGTCTTCAGGACTTCTTTTAGGACTTGGCGAAAGTAAGGAAGATAGAATAAAACACTTACGTTACTTATCTAACTTTAAAACCCTAGAGGAAATTCCAATAATGGGTTTTAATCCATATGAAGGTACTCCAATGGCCGACTGGCCGGCATTTCCCCTGAAAGAACAGTTGAAAATGGTTGCAGTTACAAGGATAATGTATCCTGAAATTACCATTACAATGCCAACCCCTACCGTTGGTCCTGAAAATGTGGAATTTTCACTTAAAGCCGGTGCGAACAATTTAGCTACAGTTATTGCTGACAATTACCCTCATGAAGTTAAAGGAGTCGGTTCTCCTGAATACGGTAATTACACCGAGGTAGTCAATGTTATTGAAAAATTAGATTTGATACCTCAAACTATTTAATCTCTATTTTTTAGATATGATAGTATGGCATTTGAAAAGATGATTAAAAATGCATTTGAAGAATCCAGAAATAACTGCAGATTCGGAGATACTATTGAAGAAATTACAGAAATTCAGGATTATATCAGAAATGCTGAAAAAATCTGCATTCCAAATAAAAACGGTATTAAAGTAAATGTATTAAATCAGGTTTTAAGCGAATATAATCTGCCTCCTGCAGAAATACTTCACATCAATACCAATACTGCAGATACCAGCAGAATCCCTGCCCTTGCAAAAGCCTATATGGCTCTTGACCAGAGCGATGCCGATTTGATTATTGCAAGAGGAAGACTGGGGATTCCGGGATCAGGTTCTCTTTTAATTTTTATTGACAATAAAGGAAGAATATTGACCTGTGGAACTTCACCTTCACATCTGATTCATAAAAAATCTATTGAAGAAGCAGTTTACTGTGAAGCCTGTGAAGCCCTTGAAAAAATTGGATTTGAAAAGAAAAAAGGTTAATAACATGAATGTCGATACTGGAATTACCCCGGAAGTATTTACAATTAAATCTGAAATCAAACTGATTGATATTTTTAATGAAATCATTGATAAAAAATCACAGTCCGTTTTTGACTATATTGAAAGTCTCGACCTTAACCCGGATACAAGAATAGTTGTCATCGGAACGTATTTTACAGGTGTTGGAATTGTTAAAAAATTAAGTGAAAAATACACCAACATTTTATTGATTGACCTGTATCCTCATTTAAAGGAAATGTTAGACATTTCAATTGGAGGAAAAGTAATAAATCCAGTTGAATTTTCCTCTGAATTGGATTTGATATATTCAGGAGAAGTTGTAATTGATACGACAGGTTTTGGCGGAATTAATGTTGAGCAGTCCTCCAGATTTGATGTCAATACATTCATTATAGAAGACCCCGTCGCTGAAGACAATGACCCCTTATTGGAAAAAAAGAATAACATTCATGCCAAATTAAATGCAGTTAATGCCAAAAACAAGGCAATCATTAAAACCCAAGGTATTGATACAAAAACCTCAGGAACCATGACATTAACAATCGGTGTTTTGACAAACGTGCTGAATAAATGCCTTGAAATGGAAGGCGTGCTTTACAGTGCCTGTGAAATGGGCTTTTTTGAGGAAGTTATCTTTAAAGAACAAGACATTGATAAATTCATCTCATTAGTAAAAAAGCCTGCCTTAAAGGTATCAACCATAGACCCCTTCAGCTGTGATGAACTTATCCAAGAAGAAACAGATAAAATTTATTGCGATACATATGAAACTTAAAGAGATAATTGATTTTTTGGATGATAAAATACCTGAAAGTTCAGCGCTGGACTTTGATAATGTGGGACTGATGAATGATTATGATTTGAATTCAGATATCACATCAATTATAATCTTTATGGATTTGCTGCCGGAAGATGATGATTTCAGTGAAAATACTCTGATTGTTACCCATCATCCCCCATTGTTTAATCCAAAAACTCCGACTTATACTATTCATTCGAACTGGGACATTATTGACGGCGGCGCCAATGATGCATTGGCAGAATGCCTTAATTTAGAAGTTTGTGATTATTTTGATAAAAAAACTAATATCGGGAGAATATGCAAATCAGATTATACTTTCAAACAATTAAAAGAGATTATCTTAACTAATTTTGAAGATGCCAGAATCGTTAATAAAAAAGATGACAAAAAAATAATCCGAAAAGTAGGAATTATTTCCGGTTTTGGCCTGAAAAATCCCAACTACATTAAGATGGCAGACAATATAAAATTGGATTTGCTGATTTCAGGAGATCTCACTCAGGAAACTGCAGTTCTTGCAAAGAATTTGGGAATTACATTAATAGACCTAGGACATCATGAAAGTGAAGTTCCAGGACTATACCGGTTAAAAAGTATTTTAGAAGAAATTAATATAAATGTTGAAATTACTGATAAAAAACCTATTGAAAAACTCTATAAAATGTGATAAACATGAGCATTGACAAAATTCAAGAAATGGAAAACAGACAAGTGCCCCATGGCAGAATTGATCTGATAGGATGTGGACGACTGGGATTAAGAATAGGAATAAACTTGATTCAGGTACATCGGGGAGGACCAAAAACCATAGCTGCATTTGATGGTCAAAAAATTGATGGGGGAGATGTTATTTTCACCCTTTTAGGTGCTCAGACCGGTGAAAACAAACCTGATTTTTTAAAAAGAATCTGTACACATGATGAAAGTTTCAGGAATGTGGAAAGTTATCCCGAATACATTGAAGATGATAATCTGGATTTGATTAAAGGAGATGTTGTTATTATTGTTATTGCCGGAGGAAACACAATACCTACAGCGGCCAAAATAATCAGACATGCCCAAAAAAGAGGAGCAATAACTATTGGAACTGCGGGAATCTTCGGTTTTGGTAATGAAAATATTGAAATAAAAGACATTTCCGAATATGACAGCAGCAATCCTGCTGTTGAAGAGTTAAGGGCAGAGGGAATAACTGAAAACCATTTAGTTCTCACAACTAATAAACTGATTAGAGACAATGAGCCAGTCACCCCCTATACACTGGATGAAGTTGCAAAAACCATTACAATAACTGCACTAAAAGAGTTACGGGATAAAAAATGATTAAAATTGCCACTGCAGAGTGTTTTACTCATGGAGAAATCGGAAGAGAACTGCATGCACTAGCCCAGAATTATGAAGGTAATTTCGGATGTAACTATATTGAAGCCCCTGAAAAATACGGTAATTTTGACTATACAGATTTAAGCGTCACATGCAGTCTGTTCATACCTACAATCGAAGCAGTGCAAAGGATATTGAATGTTTCAAATCCTCCAAAACCCAATAATTTAATTAAAGGAATTAAAGTTTATGATGAAAAGGGAGATTTGGAAGTTTCTAAAGTCATGGCCGAAGCTGTGAAAAAAATGAGTGGATGCGACATAGCTATCGGAACCACCGCAGGTGTTGGTCATGGGGCAATCTGCATCGTTACTGATGAGTATCAGATTAGAATAACTACCGATGTTTATGCAGATTTAAATAAACTGAACAGTGAGGAATTATTTGAAAGGTCCCAATCCGGAATTAAAAAAACACTGAAAATCCTATTGCTTTTTTTAAATAAGAATTTTGACAAAATAGAATCTATGGAAAATGTTGAAATCTTAAAAAAATAGTTAGAAGCCTTAGGGGGGATTCGAACCCCCGACTTCCACCTTACCAAGGTGGCGCTCTACCGGCTGAGCCACTAAGGCATAATCG
>CACZNW010000120.1 GCA_902782595.1 uncultured Methanobrevibacter sp.
GATATCATGATTGCTGAAGCAGCAAAAGATATCGGTACCGAACCAATCGAAGAACACCCAATTAACAAATTATTATAGATATAAAGGGTCCCGATTAGATGATTCATTTCATCTAATCTTTTTTTTATTTTATTTCCAACTTTTTTTAAAATCATTTTAACAAAATTTATATTATTATAAAAAGATATTATAACTTAATTGTAATTGAGGTTATAATATGTCTTTTTTAAGTAAAATTTTTAATAGAGGTCCTAAACCTGTTATTGCTCACTCTAAAACTGGTAATCTAGCCACTTTAAAAGCTCAAAGGGCAGGTCCTGCAAGTCCTGGTGCTGTTCAAAAGCCGGACACTTTTTATGTAACTGCTTCTGTTGAATTAGGTAACACTACAACCAAATCTATTGTTATGGCTACCAACTTAAACACAAGTGAGTCTTATTTGCTGAATAAAACCGTTAAAATGACTCGGGATATTCGTCCGCCTAAACCTAATGAGGAGGTTTTCGGTAAAACAGTTTGGGGAATTGAACTTTCCAAGGAGGCTGTAACTGAACTTATCAGGGATACAGTTTTACAGTCTTTAAAGAAATGTCAGGTTGATAAAGATGAGGATTTGGATTTTGTTGTCAGATCTACCGGTGTAACTGCCGGTTTTGCAACTGCCGAAGAGGCAGGTCAGCTTATTATTGCATTGGCTGACGGCTGTCTCGAAGCCGATATTCCTCCTCGTAAAATGTCTCCTGCCATGAGCATTTCTCAGCTTCCCGAAAGGTTGCAGAGACATTCTCTTCTGGAAAATATCATGTTTGACGGTGCCGTTGTTAGTGTTGTCCCGCCGGAAGGTAAGGAAACTGTAGCTAATGAGATGGAAGGGGAACTTGTTACTGCAGGAATCAAATTGGGTGCCAAATGGACTGATGTGGATTACAGAAATCCTTGTGTATCACTGGATTTCGGTTCAACATTGGCAGGACGTATAGTAAATGACAACGAACCGTATGCCAATACTGTCGGTAACTTCCTTGGTCTTGCAGGTGTCGTAAGTGACTCTCTAGCAAGGGGTTCAGGTAAAATTGACAAAAAGAATGGTGCCGCACTGGATTTATATTCAGATAAGGCAATGAAAAAGGCTGATCATAAAAAGGCTGAAGCCAATGCACTTGAGGCTCACAAACTTGTTGATATTCGCAAAGTGCCAATGGATGTTGAAAGATTTGGTACGGTTCCTGTAAATCCTGAAGCCGCTGAAAAAGCGGGAACTACATTAATCGGCTGTGATGTCGGTTTCAACGGTGATAAACTTGATGAGCTTATGGAGCTTGGAGCACAGTTCTATGACGCTGACGGTCTTCCAACACTGCTTTCAACCCTTGACTATGTAAGTACTAACATTGTTAAAAGGGTACTGGATGTGGCATTTGCCGAAAATGTCATTATTCCTGGGTCTGCATTGGGAATTACAGGAAGGGCAGGTATTACAGGACGCAAACCTGAACTTATTCTTGAAGCCGTTCAGGACAAATTTGAAAATGTTGTTTTTGTTGAAGACGGTCTTGCTTTAGGTTCTGCAATCATGGCTCGCTGTATGAATTCAATGGGAACACCTAAAGTGCCTATTGGTGGAAAACAGGGTGGAAGGTGCATTCTTAAAGATCGTATGAAAATGGCAGGCGGCAAATTCGCTTAACTAAAATTGTGTTTATCATGATTTATGCAATTTTGATGGCTGGAGGTATGGGAACACGTCTTGAAGTTCCCGAAGAAAAACCTCTTTTCAAATTACATGATAAACCTTTAATTAAATATGTAATTGATAACTTAAAGTCATCCAGATTTGTCGATGAAATTGTTATTGCAGTCAGTCAGAATACCTGTGAAACTACCCAATATATTGAATCATTAGAGGAGGATTTGACAATTCTTGATACTTCCGGTGATGATTATCTTAAGGATCTGTCATATATCCTTAATTATTTTGAAAAGAAATCCAAAAAAGACATATTGCTTTTTATCAATGCAGATTTACCTTTTATTTCAACAGAAACTATTGATTATGTTTTGGAGTATTATCTCAACAATGATAAGGATGCTCTGTCTGTTATTGTTCCGGTGGAAGTTTTTGAAAATCTGGGATTAAGTTACTCATATGAGTTTAACGGTTGTGTTCCATCGGGGCTGAATGTTTTAAGAAGCGAAAATATTATTCAGGATGAAACTCCTCTGGTGCTTGACAAGGTTGAACTGGCATTAAATATCAATACTCTTTTAGACAGTGAAATTGCAGAAAAATTATATTATAGA
>CACZNW010000121.1 GCA_902782595.1 uncultured Methanobrevibacter sp.
AGTTAAAATGAATACCTTTAAATACTTTAAAGTTACAAATTGTTATTAAAGTAACATGATGTTGAAAAGTATAATCAATGGAGATGATTCACATGGATGATTTTAATGATTTGGAGAATTCTTCAAAAGAACAGTTAATAGAAAAAGTTGAAAATTTACAGGAAGAAATCATTGCTTTAAGAGAAGAAAAATCCAAAGCTAAAAGTAATTTAATGTGGAAAGTTAGGAAATTGGAAAAGGATAAAGTTTTAATAGAAAATGAAAAAATTAGATTAGAAAGAGAAACTAAATCCTTACGTTCTGAAGTGGATAGATTTAGATCTCCACCGTTAGTAATCGCAACTATTACTGAAGTATTGGATGACCACAGAATGACAGTAAAAAGTAGTACAGGACCTAGTTTTCTTGTTAATTACTCAAAATTCTTAGATGAAAAATTATTAGTACCTGGTTCTAGAGTGGCTTTAAACCAACAGACATTTGGTATTGTAGAAGTATTGCCGTCAGAAAAGGATGCAAATGTTTCAGGAATGGAAATCGAAACAAAACCCGATATTACTTATGATCAGATAGGCGGTTTGGAAGAACAAATTATAGAAGTGAAAGAAACTGTTGAACTGCCGTTAACAGAACCTGAATTATTTGAAAGAGTAGGTATCGAACCTCCTAAAGGTATCCTGTTATACGGACCTCCGGGAACCGGTAAAACTTTACTTGCAAAAGCGGTAGCTAATGAAACCAATGCTACATTCATCAAAATTGTGGCATCCGAATTCGTTAAAAAATATATCGGTGAAGGGGCAAGACTTGTTCGTGAAGTATTTGAACTTGCAAAAGAAAAGGCTCCGGCCATTATTTTCATCGATGAGCTTGATGCAGTTGCTGCAAAAAGACTTAAAAGTTCCACTAGTGGGGACAGAGAAGTTCAGAGAACTTTAATGCAGCTGCTTGCAGAACTCGACGGTTTCGAGTCAAGAGGAGATATTGGTATTATCGGCGCCACCAACAGACCGGATATATTGGACCCGGCACTATTGCGTCCAGGTCGTTTTGACAGATTCATAGAAGTTCCCCTTCCAAACGAAGATGGAAGACGTGAAATCCTTAAAATTCACACCAGAAACATGTCATTTGATGAAGAAGCGGATGTTGACCTGCTTGCTGATTTAACAGACGGTTTATCCGGTGCTGATTTAAAGGCAGTATGTACCGAAGCAGGTATGTTTGCAATTCGTGACAAAAGGGATAAAATCACTGTCGATGACTTCATGAAAGCTGTGGATAAGGTCATGGATAAAACTAAAGAAGATGAAATGTTTAAAACAGAAGCAGGCGTAATGTTTGGATAAATTTAATAAGACAATAAGCCAATGATGAACCCTATGAGCTCTGATATGTGATGAATGATGGGCGAGCTGAGGCTTATTTTTTATAATCTTTTTTTTTGTAAAACTATATTTAAAAGTAATTCTAATAGTATAATTATGTTGTTTGATAAAAATGATGGAAGGGTTAATGATAGAATCATTTACCGGACAAAACCCAATATGATTTTAGGTTGTAAAAAGGTAATTTTTGGTATTGTTATATTGGGTATTATATTGGTTGTATCACCGGGTGTAATCGGTTTTATAGGTGATATGCAGGTTTATTTAATTTCCCATATTAAACTTCCACTTACTAGATATGCAGCTATCGCATTTTTTGTAATCATTCTTATTAATGTGATTTATATTATCTGGCAGTTAATCGGATGGTATTCTATGGAATACACATTGACTGATACAAAAATTGTTATCAAATCCGGTGTATTGTCCACTAAAAAAAATTATATGCCATACACTACTATTCAGGATGTAAACACTTCCCAAAGTGTTTTTGCAAGAATGATTAATGTCGGATCGGTTTCCATATTCAGTGCATATGACAACAATCAGCTGGAACTTAAAAATATTTCAAATCCTTCCGAAGTCGAAGAGATTATATTCTCAAGAATGGTTGGACAGGGTAGTTTTCATGGTTCAGCGCAAAGTTTTCCCCGCCAGCAGGATTACGACAGGAATTATCAAAGGAATGATGATTATTTGCCAGAAAATAATTATTATGAGAGGAATTATCAAAGGAATGATGATTATTATGATGAATATGAACCTATCACTCCAATAACTCATGAGAGGGAATATTCACAAAAAAGGGATTATGGCACATATTCCGAAGATGCAGGTATAAATGAAACTCCAAGACACAAATATGAATACGAACCTTATAATAACGGATTTAATAATTCTTCAAACAATCAACCTAAAAACAACTATTATAATCAAGTAAGGGATGATTATTTAAACACTAATGATAATCACTATCATAATAATGAAGCTAGAAGCCATTATGATGAAGAATATGATGAATACTCTCAAAATGATGGGGCCAATGAGGATGAAGATGTTATTAGAAGGCATTTTGACAAGTTTAAATAATAAGGTTATATGATGAAATTTGATTGTGATGTTGTAATCATTGGAGCAGGACCTGCAGGTTCAACAATAGCATACTATCTTGCAAAAAAAGGATTGGAGATAATACTTGTTGAAAAGAAAAAGCAAATAGGATATCCTCTTCAGTGTGCAGGAATATTAAGCAGACACATTTTCAATCACAATGAACTACCTGATGACATTATATTAAATGCAGTAAACGGAGCTTTTCTTCACACACAAAACCACATCCTAAATGTAAAAAAAGACCATGAAGTGGCATATGTAATAGACAGAATTGCCTATGATGAATTCCTACTTAAAAGAGCCATGGATGCGGGTGTGAACTTAATCAATCAAAAAGCCACAGACTTTGACATTAAAGATGGCATAACATATCTTTCAAACAATCAGAAAATCACATCAAAAATAATTGTTGGATGTGACGGATATAATTCAAAATTATCCGATTCACTGGGTAATGTCCAATCAAACTATGCTGCATCCCAAATGCTTGTTGAAATCGATGAAAATGATATGAAATCATTTAGAAAATCCGATGAAATCATAAATAATTATGTGGATACATATTTATTGGAAGAAATTCTGCCGGGATTTATATGGATGATACCAATAGGAGATAACCTCTACAGGGTGGGATTGTTTTCCACACATTCCCATAAAAGACAGGACGAAATCCTAACAGGTTTTCTAAATGATAATTTTTACTATGAAATCATTGAAAAATACAAGGGATTCATTCCGGTTTTCAGTGGTAATAACGGCATTGTAAAAGACAGGGCAATTTTAATCGGTGATGCTGCAGGTCAAATCAAACCGACATCCGGCGGAGGACTGCTCATGGCATTTGACGCCTGCAGAATTGCATGTAAATATATAACTGAATCCGTCAGAAAAGATGATTTGGATATTTTGAAAGGTTATCAAAAGGAATTCAATAAAAAATATTCAAAGGAATTCAACTATCAGTTTAAAGTTCAAAAAACTCTTAATATATTGTCTGATGAGGATCTGGATTATTTTTTCTTAAAATTGAAGGAAAATAACTGTGAAGAATTAATCTCTGAATACGGGGATATGGACGCCCAGTCCGCATTGGTTAAAGAATTTATTAAAAGAGGTTTAATATTTAAAATAATGCCCACATTTCTTTTTAAAAAAATTATTAACATATTTGGATTTAGGTGAATATTGATGAAATTATTATGTGTACAGTCACAGGAACATCCGGAACTGCCCTTAGCCGAACTTAAAGCGGTTATGGAATGTGAAAATATTGATGCTGAAATAAATAGTGTAACCGAAGGTCTGGTTATACTGGAAAATATCTCCCATGACAAAATTTATGAATATTATGAAATATTAACAAAAAGATTGGGATATACTCATGAGGTTCATGAACTGATTTTCAGGACAAATGTGGATGATTTGTCAAAAGATTCCCAAGCAATCAGCTGGTCGGATTATATAGATGAAACATTTGCTGTGCGCGTTAAAAGAATCCATTCAGAAATTGACACGGTAGGATATGAACGAAAGTTAGGCACATTAATCCTTGACAACTGTGATAATATAAAAGTCAATTTAACCAAGCCCAAAACATTAATACGTGTTGTTGCTTTTGAAAATGATTTATATGTGGCTATTGAAAGAATTAAATTAAATAAAAAACATTTTGAAGAAAGTAAACCTCATAAAAGACCATTTTTCTATCCTGGATCCATGAATCCTAAACTGGCAAGATGCATGGTTAATTTATCAAGAATCAAACCTGGAGAATTATTGCTTGACCCGTTTTGCGGTACCGGGGGGATACTGATTGAAGCAGGTTTGATAGGATGTAAGGTAGTGGGATCGGATATCTACTGGAAAATGAAAAATGGAACAGCAATTAATTTGGATTATTATGGAATCACTGATTATAGGACTTTTCATTTAGATGTTCGGGAACTTAAAATGTATGAAAAGGTATCCAGTGTAGTTACTGACCCTCCTTATGGAATTTCCACCTCAACGGGGGATGTTAACGGTGAAGAAATTTTTAAGGAATTTTTCCATGCGATTTATGATAATATGAAAGATGAGGCTTATCTGTGTATGGCTTCACCTCATTATGTGGATTTAAAACCAATGGTTGATGAAGTCGGATTTGTGATTGTTGAACAGTATGGAATCAAAATGCATAGAAGTTTAACAAGAATTATTTCGGTCATACGTAAAAAATTAGATTAACTTAAAAGCGCATGGATACATTTATATACTAGTTATTTTTTTTAATGGGTTTGAGTGTGTAAAACTCAATAACTCTCTTTTATTTTATTATTTTTATTGAATATTATTTTTAATGATAATTTTTTAGGATTTTTAAAAATATTATAATCAATTTTTTATTAAAAATCTATATTGATATAAAAAATAATTAATAATTTATATTTTTAAATTATAATGGTTTATAAAATATTTTATAGAAATTGATATATTTTTGCAATATTTTTTAATTAACTTTGTTAATAAAATTTGTCTGTCTATTAAATGTGCTATGTGTTTTATGGCGATGACCTAAGTAACATTGTATGGAACAATATTTACTATGATGGTTGCTTTCCGCATATAGCTATACATTTGTGAGTACTTGAATTTTCTCAAGTATGATGTTGGTTTTGTAGTATGTGGTGAATTAGTTACAAACTAGTTTAGTGTAATACTC
>CACZNW010000122.1 GCA_902782595.1 uncultured Methanobrevibacter sp.
ATAAGTCTGTTGTATATGCAAATCCCCATGCTCCATTATTTAACACTCTTATTCTTGCTCCTAAGCTCATTCCGGTGTTAATTTCATCAACATTCCCGTCTTTCATTAATATAGATGTATTATTGCCAATTCCAAATCTTATATCAATGTATTCTACTTTTGGGGAGGTTTTTGCAATAATATTTTCGAATAAATTTATGTATTCTTCCATTCTATCACTCTGAAAAGGTTTATACAATATTAGTTTTAGAAAACATATTAATTGAACTGCCTCAACTTTGTAGAAGTTGAGGATTCTTACTTCACGGGCGGTATACTCCTGTGAGTATAGGATTACCGTGCTATCTCCCTCGTCCCGAAGGTTCAGACAATATTCGATTATTTTAACTTTTTTTTGACTTATTTATTGTTGAAAAAAGTTTGATTAATCTTTGTCATTGTCATTTATTAATTTATTTGTTTTTATATTTAAAGTACATCAGAGAGCATCTGAAAGTATTTCCAATGCACTTTTTGTGAAATTCATTCCCAACATTAAAGAGGTCGGAGTATTCTTTCACTATTAAGATAAAACTTTATTAATTAATAAATATAATATAACAATAGTTAATATTTTTGGTGATTAAATGTTTGTTATTATAGGAACAGGTGCAGGCGGAGCAATTCTTGCAAGGGAACTGGCAAAAAACGGTTTGCCGGTAACAATTTTGGAAAAAGGTCCATACATCAAATCAAAGGATGCTTTCAACTATTATGATAAATACAATGATTCAGTCGACTTGCTGACCACAACATGTGTGGGTGGAGCAACAATTGTGTCCATGTCCAATATGGTAAGAGCACTGGACGGAGAACTGCATGACTACGGAATAGATTTAACGGATTCCTATAAGTATGTTGAGGAATTAATTGGGGTTCATGATTTGGATGACTCACACATCGGTCCGGGAACACGGAAATTTCTCGATGCCGCTCATGAGCTTGGCCTTAACGTATTAAAAATGCCGAAGGCAATCCGGGAAGAGGAATGTATTCAGTGTGGAAAATGTGCATTCGGATGTCCTGCCGATGCAAAATGGTCCGGAAAGGACTTTATTGATGATGCCGTTGAAGCGGGAGCAAAATTAATCACACGGGCGGAAGTGACAGAATTAATCATTGAAGACAGTAAAATCAGAGGTGTCAGGTACTTTAAGGATGATAGAAAACAGGAGATATTCGGGGACTGTGTAATCCTGTCTGCAGGTGCTGTGTCATCTGCGCTGATTTTAAGAACTGCTGGAATTGATGCCGGCCGTGAAATATTCTTTGATCCGTTTGTATCGGTCGGAGGATATCTGAAGGACATTAACTTCAACACAGAAGTGCAGATGGCTGGTCTGGTAATCGGTGAAAACTTTGTATTGTCCCCTCATTTTTCATCATTCATTCGTGAAAACATTCCTGATGATGATGTAACCGACAGGGATATATTAAGCATCATGGTAAAAACACCAGATGAATGCAGGGGATATATCGATGACGATGGTGATGTTTACAAGACAAATACAATCACCGATATAAGATATCTTGCTGAAGGGGTTGCAACAGCAGGATTTATTTTACAAAAAGCAGGAGTTGACCCAAAAACAATCGGTTCAACAGTATACCGGGGAGCCCATCCCGGCGGAACAGCACCTGTTGGAAAAATAGTTGACACTAATCTGGAAACCGAAATCTCCAATCTGTTTGTCTGTGATGCAAGCGTATTGCCTATATCACCCGGAAAACCGCCAATATTAACTATACTTGCACTGTCCAAACGTTTGGCAGATTATTTACTAAATAAATAAGAAGATTATTCGAACTGTTTATCGATATCTTCTGTTTTTATTAATTTTTCACAGTAATGGCACCTGACAACCGGAGGATATTTCTCAACAACATTAAAAATAGGAGTTATCGGTTCATTTTCATAGTTTGTAATGCATTTTGGATTGGTACATCTGATTATTGATGTAATTTTTTTGGGAAGAACAATTTTGTCTTTTTTAATTGGTTTAAAATCTCTGATAATGTTGATTGTAGCTTTAGGAGCAATCAAAGCAATCTGATTAAGCTCCTCAGGGTCCAGCTCCCTGTTTTCAATTTTCACAATGTCCTTTCTTCCAATTTCTCTTGATGAAACATTCATGGCCACTGTGACATTGGTAGTTTTATCATCGGGAAGATTCAGGATTTTTAAAATATGCAAGGATTTGTTTGCAGTAATATGATCAATTACAGTACCGTTTTCAATTGCTTTAATTTTTAATTCAGATTTTACCATTTTAACACCCTAGTACATTTTTAAATCTTTCATTTCAATTATTGCTTCAGTATCACTGACTAATTTCTCAGGTTTTTTATTTTTAGTTGCAATAGTAAAGCTTTCAATAACTCTTGCTCCACGTAATTTAACTTTTTCTTCAAGTCTTGAAATGTTGGAATCTCCACGATTGGAGTCCATTGTAGCAAATAATACAACATCTTTTGCTCTAAGATCGCATCTGTCAATAATTGTCAATATTGCAGGAGTAGGATTTCCCGTCCAGGTAGGTGTTCCGAAATAAACGGTATCATATCCTCTTAAATCTACTTTTGCAGGGATGATATCAGTTTTTGTTTCTCTAAATGCATTGATTGTTGCGAATATTTTGTTTGTAAATCCTTCTCGATTTTTCAAATCATGAATTCTAACCAAATCAGCATTCAGGTTCTTGGCCAATGTTTTTGCAATCAAATCTGTTGTTCCGCCCTGTGAATAATATATGATTATTCTTCTCATAATTTTCCCCTCCTTTCACTTCAAGGATGAAGGCCGAAGTGTGTAAGGCCTAAGGTTTCATCAATTCCAAGGATAATGTTCATATTCTGTATGGCCTGTCCAGAAGCACCTTTTACGAGATTATCAATACATGATAGCATTACAAGTCTTCCGGTTTCATCAATTTCAAATCCACCAATATGAACGAAATTGGACCCTCTCACTGAACTTAAATGAGGAATTTCTCCTTCATCCATAAGTTTAATGAAGTATTCGCCACCATACTCTTTTTCATATACTTTTCTTATTTCATCAGGTGTAATGTCAATGTTTTCATCATTGAGTAAACTGTGGCTTGTTGTCTGGATTCCGCGAATAACCGGCACAAGATGAGGTGTAAAAGATACTCTCACATCGTCGAACCCATGCAGTTCCTGTTGAATTTCAGACATGTGCCTGTGTGATGATATTTTATATGGATTAACATTATCTGCAATGTTTGGATAATGTGTGGTTGCTGATGGGTTGACGCCCGCTCCGCTGACACCTGTTTTTGAATCGATAATGATTCTTGAAACCAGATTGTTTTTAACCAGAGGATATGAGGATAATATTGCACCAGTTGGGAAACACCCAGGATTTGCCACCAATTCTGCCTTTTTAATTTCATCACGGTATAACTCCGGAAGTCCGAATGCACCTTTATTTTCCTTATCGGTGTGTTCCATACCATACCATTTTTCATAAACTGCAGTGTCACGGTATCTGTAATCTCCACTTAAATCAACTACCTTTGCACCTGTTTCAAGAATTTCAGGTACAATTTTCATTGATGCCCCATGAGGTGTTGCGGTAAATACAACATCAGCATCCAGGTCTCCGGGGCTTTTGTTTTCAAATACCAGTCCAGAATCTCTTATATGGGGATGAACTTTATGTGCAGGTGTTCCATCGTATTGTCTGGAAGTAATATCTGTAATTTCCACTTCAGGATGGTTCAACAGCATTCTTAAAAGTTCTCCGCCTGTATATCCGCTTGCTCCTATTATTGCTACATTAAACATTTTTACACTCTCCTAATCTTCACAATGATCCAATATTTTTCCTTCGAAATCAGTATTTTGAATTGTTTTAATTATTTTACAGCTGCTGTCAAGTTCGCAGTCACGATATTTATCAATACGAACTGCCTCTGCTTTTAATCCCCTTTTATCAAGGGCTTCCTGTAATTTTCCAACATCATGGCTCTGATCAGCTCCGATAGTGATGATGTCGGGGTTGATTTCACGAACGATTTTGAAAACATCACCGTTCGCATCACCTAAATAAGCATAATCTACTGGTTTTAACATTTTAATCAGTTCCAGACGCTGGTCTTCTCCAACAATCGGGACTCTTTTTCTTCTCTCAACGGTTGCATCTCTTGCAACAACAACATAAAGCTCGGCATCTTCGCCACCTAATTTTTTAGACTCTTCCAGATATACACCATGTCCTGGGTGGAGTATGTCAAATGTTCCGGTCGCCATTACTTTCATCCAATTACCTCTTCTGATATTTTAAAGCTTCACATAAATCAATTTTATCAGTATAAAGTGCAGAGCCGATTACAACTCCTTCCACGCCACTTTTATTTAATTTTTTAATGTCATCTATTGTTGTTACTCCTCCGGAATAAACAATCGGCAGGTCTGCAGATTTTTTTAACTCTTCTACAGGTTCTGTGTAAAATCCACCTAAAAGTCCTTCAACATCAACATTTGTAAATAAAATACTGCCTGCACCATGTTGCTTAAAGTCATTTGCTATTTCAGATGGGCTTTTATCTATTTTTTCCTGCCATCCTTTAATAACTACCTTGTTGTCTTTACTGTCAAGTGAAATCATTATTCTGTCCGAACCGTATTCATCTGACAGTTCAGTAATGGTTTGAGGATGCTTGATTCCCATGGTTCCGATAATTATCCTTTCCACATCAAGGTCCAGTAATTGACGGGCATATTCAATGCTTCTGATTCCGCCGCCTAACTGGATTGGAACAGATACTTCGTTTAAGATTTTTTTAATAATATCGAAACTGGCAATACCATTGATTGTTCCGTCCAAATCTATAACATGGATATTTTTAGCTCCTAAATCCTCCCAGTGTTTTGCAACAAGTTCAGGATTATCTATTTCAACCATTTCACTTCCGGGCTCGCCTTGAACGAGCTGTACGCATTTGCCGTTTTTTATGTCTACTGCGGGCATTATTAACATTTCATCTTTTTTAAAGGACATTTGTATTTTTTCCTATAATATTTTATTATAATATAATTTTTAGTTTTAACGTATTTTATATGTAACTATTTTAGGAATTTTTTTATATTTTGCATACTTTTATTAGATAGATTATGATATAAACTTATATTAATGAGTACAATAATCGAATTTCGAAATGTAGATAAGATTTATAAAACCGGAGATCATATCTTAAAAGCTATGGACAATGTCAATTTCACAATTGATGAAGGCGAGTTTGTTGTAATTCTTGGACCTTCCGGTGCAGGCAAATCAACACTTTTAAACTTATTAGGGGGTCTTGATACTGTCAGCGAAGGTGAAATCATCGTCAACGGCAGTCATGTGGAAAAGTTCAGCGATAATGAACTTACTGATTACCGTGCTAAAAATGTCGGTTTTATTTTCCAGTTTTATAATCTGATTCCAAATCTGACAGCCCTTGAAAATGTTGAGTTGATGAAAGATATTGTTGATGTTGATATTGATGGTTTGGAAGTTTTGGCTTCAGTAGGTCTTGGAAAGCATGCAAACCAGTTTCCCGCACAGCTGTCTGGAGGTGAACAGCAAAGGGTTTCAATTGCACGGGCGGTTGCTAAAAAACCTACCATGCTTTTATGTGATGAGCCAACCGGAGCATTGGATTCAAATACGGGTGTTTTAATTCTTAGTTTGCTTCAGGATATGAGTAATAATCAGGATACAACAGTTGTTATTGTAACTCACAATGCTGTTTTGGCTGAAGCGGCAGATAAGGTAATTAGAATTAAAAACGGCCAAATTGAAACCATTGTTTTAAATGAAAATCCTAAAAAGATAACTGATCTGGAATGGTGACGAGTAATTCTCACCAAATTCGACCGTTGCATATATGTCCATAATTCAAATCACTTAATATTCACATAACTGTTGATGTTAATGTAATTTTCATTATCGCATTTTCAATCCGCAGTGACAATGTATTATTTTAATTACATCTTTTGCCAATTTAAAAAAAGGTTTTTTATATCTAGTTTTTCAAATAATATATTATGTCATTATCTAAAAAAATGCTGAGAGATATTAAAATCAATAAGACACAGTTTATTGCAATATTTCTAATGGCATTTTTAGGTATTTTTGCTTACTGCGGAATATACGCCGAGTATTATGGGCTTGAACAGACTTCTAATCAGTATTATGCAGATACCAACATGGCTGATGCTTGGATTCACAATGACCATTTTGATGATTCGTCAGTCAGTAAAATAAATGAATTTTCAACACAGTCCGACAGACAGAAGGTAGTAAAATCAACGGCAAATATGGAAAATAAACCTGATATAACGCTGCACTTCACAGAAAAGGGAACGATTTCCAAATTTTATTCAGTGGAGGGTGAAGATTTCAATCCTGACGATGATTCCGGGGTCTGGCTTGATAAACGTTTTTCAGATGAGCGAAATTTAAAAGTTGGAGACAAAATTACTTTTGAGTTTGACAACAATACCGTCAAAAAGGAGATTAAGGGAATAGGTTATTCTCCGGAATATATTTATGAAACTTCTCCAAGTTCTCTGACACCTGATTTTTCACAAATGGGATTTGCCTATCTGTCAAGTAAGGCATATCCTGAGGATCTGGAATACAATACTCTGCTTGTTAAATATAATATCTCAGATAAGGAATTTAAGGAAAAACTGCAGGGCTCTGTTGATTATTTGTCATTGACCAAAAAACATGATCAGTTAAGCGTTTCTAAGTTTTCAGATGAAATGGTGCAGCATAAAATGATTGGAGATGTTTTTCCGATTGTATTTATTCTTGTGACATTTTTAACGTTGCTTACAACAATGAATAGGATTGTTACTCATCAGAGAACTCAGATAGGAATTTTAAAAGCGGTTGGTTTTAATGATAGCAGGATAATTCTGCATTATCTGTCTTATTCGTTCTGGCCGGTTTTGGCAGGGGCTGTTTTGGGCTTAATAACCGGACCCGTAATTATTCCACGAATGTTTTATCCGTCAATGGCAACCAATTACAGCATGCCAAGATGGTATCCCGGTTTTGATATGAGTTTCATTTATATTGCTTTGTCAATGGTTATACTGTCGGTTTTTGTTACATATCTTTCATGCAGAAGAATTTCAAAGGAAAATCCTGCCAGTGCAATGAGACCGAAAGCACCCAACATGTCTTCAAACAGTATTGTTGAAAAATCACGGCTCTGGAAGCATTTAAGTTTTAACTTCAGATGGAATTGGAGGGATGCAAGAAGAAATAAATTCAGAGCATTCATGGCAATTGTCGGAGTAATGGGATGTGTTGCACTTTTAATTGCAGCATTTGGTATGAATGACAGTTTGGATGAGCTGAAATCATGGGAATATGATAATATCAGTCATTATGAATCAAAACTCCAGCTTTCAAATGAGGCAAATCCTTTGGAGTTGTACTATATCTTAAACGAAACTGACGGCAGTTTTATAATGCAGCAATCGATTGAAATTAAGGCCAAGGGTTTGGAAGACACGGTAGGACTTTTGGTAACGAATAATACTGACCTGATTTCATACACCGACAGCAATAAAAATCCGATTGAAATTGATGAAGGGGTTGTTTCGATTTCAAGAAAACTTGCAGACACATTCAATTTAAGTATTGGAGATAATGTAAGGTGGCATATTGTTGGAAGTGATGAGTGGGTTACCTCAAAAATTGGTCAGATTCATGCAGAACCGATTTCACAGGGTTTAATAATGTCTCCGGATACTTTGGAAGATCAGGGTTTGAATTTCACTCCCACCAATATTTTAACCGATGAAAAATTCGGTGAAAACTTTGATTCAATCAAATCGGTTACAAGCAAAAATAAAATGGAAGAAAGCTGGGACCTTATTACAACTGCAGTAATGATGATGGTATATGTCGTCACAGTTGTGGCGGTTGCGCTGGCCATTCTGGTTTTATATAATCTGCAAATTTTATCATTCACCGAAATGGAAAGGGAAATTGCAACACTGAAGGTTTTAGGTTTCAAAACCAATTTTTTAAGAAAACTGCTATTGACTCAAAACATTATTTTCACGACAATAGGATTTATTTTGGGAATTCCTTTAGGTTTTTACTTCATGACACTGATGATGGGTGCTGCAGGTGATTCACTTTATTATGTTCCGTCTCTGACTTGGGGAAATATATTGTTGTGTGCAGTAATAACATTTACAGTATCTATAGGCGTTAATCTGGTATTTTCAGATAAGATTAGGGATTTGGATATGGTGGAAGCACTAAAAGATGTTGAATAGTAGAGTATTTTGAATTTGATATTTTTGGAAATATTATAATTATTTTTTAAATTAACATATCACAATATCATGATATGATAACATTTAAATACATAAACATATCATAATATGTAAATATATAATATATGTGATGGAAATGAAAAGCAATAATCTTGAAAACCAAAATGACGATATGTGTGAAATATACGACTCTCATGAGGATGTTGTCGGTCGTGTAAAAGAACGCATACCAGATGAAGCAGAATTCATCGAATTATCCGAATTCTTTAAAATATTTGGAAATCCGACAAGATTAAAAATTATTTCCCTGCTGAGTGTAGAAGATTTATGTGTATGTGATATTTGTGAAGCACTTGAGTTAAATCAGACAACTGTTTCAAACCAGTTAAGAATATTGCGTGCAAATAACATCGTAAAATATCAAAAAGAAGGAAAAATGGCAAGATATTCTCTTACAGACCTTCATATTGAGATGATATACAAAGTAGGTTTGGAACATATATTAGAATAATTTTTAATTGGTGATAAAATGGTGGAAAATAGATGTTATGATGCCGATTGTGAAGACAATAATTGTTACAATCCAAAGCATTACAATTACATTTGTTTTAACCCTGAATGTGAAGACACTCACTGTAATGATTCCAATCATTATGATAAACAACTGTTAAGAGATTACCAAAAGAATACAGACTTAAGTGTACACGACCATAGAGAAGAAATTGACTATGATGAAGATGTGAATATAAATCTCTGTGCCTGTCCGGATTGTGAAGATGATGATCACGACCATGGACACGAGCATGATCACTCTCACAATCACGGGCATGACCATGGGCACGAGCATAATCACGACCATGAGCATAACCATTCTCACGAAGATGCTGAATTCAGTCTTTGTGCATGTCCTGATTGTGGAGATGATGAAGATGACCACGGTCACGACCATGGCCATGACCACGGACATGGAGATGGAGATTTATTTGCTGAAGGAAAACCTCTGATTGCAAACAGACCGGTACAAATCATTCTTGCAAGTGGAATTCTTTTTGTTTTAGGGCATATTTTTGAATTGTTGTCGTTCACCCCAACTGTTATCACTGTTACTTATATGATTGGAGCAGTAATTGCAGGTTATGAAATAGCTATTTTAGCTTATAAATCCTTAATCAAGAGACACACAATTGGCCCGGCAATGCTGGTATGTATCGCCTGTCTTGCATCGTTTATTATAGGACATCCCGAAGAAGGTGCTGCCGTTACTTTCCTTTATTATATTGCAGAATTTTTAGAAGACTATGCTGAAGACAGAGCTAAACGTTCAATCAAATCATTGGTTGAAATCGCTCCGGATACTGCAAGAGTTAAAGTAGGAGACAAGGAAGAAGTTAGAAATGTTGACGAAGTAAATATTGGGGATGTCGTTATTGTAAAACCTGGTGATAAAATTCCTTTGGACGGGGAGGTCATTTCAGGATCCTCTTCCGTAAACCAGGCATCCATTACTGGTGAAAGTGTTCCGGTTTTAAAGCAAGTCGGAGATAATGTCTTTTCCGGAACAGTTAATGAAGATGGATACATGGAAATCAGAGTAACTACAGCTGCCAAGGATTCCGTTATCTCAAAAATAGTAACTTTGGTAAAAAGATCTCAACTTAACCGTTCTGAAACCGAAACTCTGGTTGAACGGGTAGCAAAATATTATACTCCTATAATGATGATTGCAGCTATTTGTGTTGCATTGATCCCGCCGTTATTATTTGGTTTCGATTTAACTGATTGGGTTTACAAGGCTCTTTCACTTTTAGTAATTTCATGTCCTTGTGCGTTTTTAATTTCAACTCCTGTCGGAATGGTTTCCGCCATTACCTCTGCAACTCGAAACGGAGTTATTATTAAAGGAAGTACTTATGTTGAAGAAATGCGTAATGTTAAGGCAGTTATCTTTGATAAAACCGGTACTTTAACTGAAGGAAAACTTGAAGTAAGTGAAGTTAAAGTCCTGGATGATGATTATTCAGAGGCAGATATTGTTAAAATAGCCGCATCTCTCGAATACGAATCTTCCCACCCTATTGCACAGGCTGTTGTTAATTATGCAGATGAAAATGAGATAATCTTTGATACCATCGAAGACTTTAAAAATGTTCCTGGTAAGGGAATTGTCGCCACAATTAACGGTGAGCAGTATTATGCCGCTAACGAATCACTGATTGAAGGCAGTTCATTTGATATTTCAAGAGATGAAATCAACCGGTACTCCAGTGAAGGTAAAACTCTAATATTCGTTGGTAATTCTCAAAAAGTATTGGGAATTATAACAGTGTCTGATAAAATCAGAGACAATGCCGCAGAAGTTATTGCCGATTTAAAAGAGCAGGGTATAAAAACAATCATGCTTACTGGTGACAATAAAAGAGCTGCTGAAAATGTGGCTTCTGAAATCGGTATAGATTATGTATTTGCTGATTTAATGCCTGAAGATAAACTGAATTTGCTTGATGCAATAAGAAATAAATTTGGTGATGTGGTCATGATTGGAGACGGTATAAATGATGCTCCTGCTCTGGCACGTGCAAATATAGGTATTGCAATGGGTGCTGCAGGATCTGATGTGGCTATCGAAACAGCAGATGTCGCATTGATGCAGGACGATATTTCAAAACTCCCGTATCTTTTTGCTTTAAGTCATAAAACAATGGGCATCATTAAGCAAAACATTTCTGTTGCTATTGCGGTTAAGTTATTATGTGTTGTACTTGCAATCGCAGGTATTATTACATTAATGATGTCAGTCGGTTTCGGTGATTTGGGATTAACAATACTTGTTATCTTAAATTCCTTTAGAATTGGAATGGTGAAAGATCCGCTGTTCTAATTTTATTTTTTTTCTTTTTAAGTTTTTTTTCTATTAAAAATTATTTATAGTGCTTTTTCTTATTCATATAGAAAAGATAAATTGTATAATTTAATTTTAAAGAATCAGAAAATTATCGAACAATTAAAAAAATAAAAGAGAAATCTCTATAATTAGTATGCTATAAAGAGCATATTTTAATTTTAGAGATTATTGATTTCATCAAATTTTAAGATATCGTCACAAAATACTTCAAGCAGTTCCGGGTCGTGGCTTACTGCGAGTATTCCAATGTTATTGGATTTGCAGTGATTGATGAGTGCTTCCCATATCTGTACCTGTGTAACGGCATCAAGCATGGTGGAAATTTCATCGGCAACAATGAATTTTGTTTTAGGATTGAGAGCTCTCAATATACTGAAACGCTGCAGTTCTCCACCGGAAAGCTCACTTGGCCAGCGTGTTAACCAACTGTCCTTAAGACCAAATGTATCTTTTAATTCCTGACTGACCTTCCATGATTCATCTAATACCTTTTCCATTTTCCATTTTGGATTCATGGTCTTTTCAGGGTGCTGAAATATTAACTGGACAGGGTAGAAATCCTTATCTGGGATTGGTTTTCCGTCCAGAGTCACTTCTCCGGTATAGTTGCTGATATAACCTGAAAGTATTTTGCACAGGGTTGATTTTCCGCTTCCACTGTCTCCCATCAGACCGATTATCTGATTGCTTTCAACGGATATTGATGCATCATTTAATATGTGCCTGTTTTTGTTATATGAAAAAGAAATGTTGTTTGCTTTAAGCTCCATCATTTGCCCCCTTGAAATTAAAACATCTAATCATTGCACCATCATATTCTTCAAGATTCGGTTTTTCCTTTCCACATCTTTCTGTGCGTATCGCACAATTTTCATAATACGGACATCCCGGAACTTCATCCAACGGCTGAACACCTTCAGTTAATTTAAAACCGTTTCTTGGAAGAGAGTTAATTAATGCTTTGGTGTAAGGGTGCAATACATTATCGGCATTCTTGAAGTTTTCCACATTATTTATTTCTATTACATATCCTGAATAGAATATTGCAATCCTATCTGCTGTTTTTAAAGCCACGTCAATTTCGTGGGTAATCAGCAGTACTCCTTTGCCATGTTCCTTTAAATTTTTTATGTCTTCAATGGTTTCCTCAACACTTTTCGCATCAAGACCTGGTGTAGGTTCATCTGCAATTAATAAATCAGGATTGCCTATTAATGCTGTGGATAATAATACTTTTCTGGCCATTCCTCCGGAAAGCTCAAAGGGATATAAATCATCCACACTTTCATCCAATCCGTATCTGGCGAAGATTTCTCTTTGCACTATCTTTTTTTCGTCATGTTCTTTTTCGTTTTTACATTCTCCGATGGCCTGTTCCGATACTTTCATAAGGGGGTCTAAGAAATTAACGGATTGAGGAATTAAACAAATTTCCTTACCTCTTAATTTCTCCTTCAAGTCCTGGTCTAGGACTTGTCCTTTATATTTGATTTTTCCGGTAACATTTGCATTGTAAGGCAGAATGCCTAAGATTGAATGAGCTAAAAGACTTTTACCTGAACCGCTGGAACCTAATATTGCGACAATCTCGCTTTCATTAATATCAATTGTCAAATCGGATATTACCTTGGAATCATGTCTGTTCAGGCCCTGAACATATTGTGTAAATGATATTGACAGATTGTTCACTTCTAATAATTCTTTCATAAAATCACCCATTCTATTTATTCGCCTCTGAAGGATCGTATAGTCGTTTTAAATTATCTCCTATAATATCAAACAGCAGTACGACTATCAGTAATGCTACACCAGGGAAGAATGCAAGCCACCATGCACCCATTGCAAGGTATGTCATTGATTCAGATAAGATTATACCGATTGCAGGTTCGTGCGGTGATAAACCGAATCCTAAAAATGTTACACTTGATTCGTGCATGATTGCATGTGGGAATACAAGCAATGTTCCTACAAATATCTGG
>CACZNW010000123.1 GCA_902782595.1 uncultured Methanobrevibacter sp.
AGAATTCAAGGACACAAACTCCCCATCAAACTCAAGCCAAGGATTTTAAAATAAAAAATGAAAAAAAGTTTAACTTGATAGCAATGGATTTTCAAAAAAAAGAAAAAGGGAGTCATCGGGTGAATAAACGACTCCAAACATTATAAGTATTCAATTTGCATTCAGATGGCAATTCCATACTGCTTTTCCGGTATAACTCGAAAAAATGAGCATAGTTTTCATCGAAATCCTCATCGTCATGACCGAAGAAAGGTAAGACAAGAGCAAAATAGTGGTCTTCCTCATCAAATTCTATATTGCTGCTGATTTTTTCAGTTAATGTATGGAGAATAAAATCGCCGTTTGTTCTTCTGGCTGAAGAGAAATCAACATGCATGTCGACAAAATCATCAACATTGATATCATAGATTTCAATATCAGGAGTGCACAGCACACTGATTACAACATATTCCCCAAAGGAGGACTTTAAAAATCTTCCCACTTCATGAATGGATTCAACTTCATGTTCTGTTGGCATTACAGTTTGTGTTTTTAAATAGGCAGCTCCACCACCTATAAATTTCAGAACAACACCTCCAAGTTCATCTTTTTTTGGAAAATCAACATTTTCATCCAACTCAAATGGTGAAAATATTCCAAAAATATTATTCATTAATTCTTTTGCAAGAAATTCTTTTTCTTCACTATTCAATTTAGCTAACATAATATCTACCTCCATTCATCCTGCATACTCCCTGACAAGGTTCATATACTCATTATACTTTTCGTCAAAGACTTTTCTGTCTTTAAATCCGACGTATGGGAGAAGCATATGATCAACTGAATCAGAGTATGAGAACTCTTCATGGTTTTTGAGTTTGGTTTCCAATCTTTCGATTATTTCCTCACCGTCGTCGGTTTGCAGAGTTGAGAAGTAAATGGTTATTTCACCTTTGCCTGCAAGGTCTTCAAATTCAACAGTTGCATCAGGTGGAAAAGCCACGTATGCATCAATCGGATGGTTGAAAAGATTTTGCATATATGAGCAAACCTCATAAATTGATTTGACTTCTTCATCAGTTACATCACTGTCAAGGGTTTTGAAATATACAATGTCTCCCCCCTGAAACATTAAAACAACTCCGTTGTCATCTTCGCTTTGAGGAAGCTCGATGTCTTCCCTGACCTGGAAAAACCGTTTGTCCTTAAAAAGAGTACCGACATACATACAGTACCAGTTGTAATCATCAGGATTGTTTTTTAAAATTTTACTTTCTGCTTCGCTGATTCTTTGATTTGAATATATTCCAAACATAAATGTTACCTCCAATTTTTTCAAAATTTAAACTCAATTAAATCAATTATATTTTGAAAATAATTTTTTGTAATAGGTAATTTGATTGTTCTAGAATATATATTTTTATATATGAATCTAGGGCAATATTTATGACATTATAGCAAAAAACAAGCTCAAAACAATATTGTTTTGAATTCGTAAAAAATGTTAAAAATAATTTACATCAGCAGTTAAAAAAAAGGAGAATAAATCTCCCTAATCATTAATTTCATAACCTAATGACTGGAGATCATCACGGATTTTATCAGACAGGTCATACTGTTTGTCAGCTCTCAGCTGTGATCTGACATCACCGATTAAATTAAGTAGATCATCAGAACCTGCACTGACTTCAACAGTTTCAAAACTGACTCCCAGAATATGTGATGCATCATCGAGAAATGCCTTAATCGCTGTTTTTTCTTCTTTTGAGAAGTTATCCAGATTATTTTTGGTATCATTAATCAGCCCGAAAATAGCTGCGATGGCTTTGGGAGTGTTGAAGTCATCATCCATACTGCTGAAGAACTCTTCTCTGTGAGGAGCCAATGCTTCACATTCAAACTCGTCATATCCTACTTCAACATCAAGCAGTTCATAATATTTTCTGATTCTTTCAAGGCTTCTCTCTGACTGATGAAGGGAATCCTTGGAAAAGTCAATGGGACTTCTGTAATGGGTGGACAGGACGAAAAATCTGAAAGTATCAGGTTCATAGGTTTCAAGCAGTTCACGGATTGTAATGAAGTTATGGAGTGATTTTGACATTTTTTCTCCATTAACATTTAGAAATCCTGTGTGAAGCCAGTATCTTACCATTGGAGATTTTCCGCTAACCGCTTCCATCTGTGTGATTTCAGCTTCATGATGAGGGAATATCAAGTCAAGTCCTCCACCGTGAACATCATACTGTTCTCCAAAATAGTATTCAGTAATGGCAGTATCTTCAATATGCCATCCAGGTCTTCCGTCACCCCATGGAGACGGCCAAGTAGGCTCATCCACCCCTTCACGTTTTTTCCATAACGCAAAATCCTGCTGGTTTTTCTTGGTGGTTTCAGCTATTTCACGATGTGATTCCAACTCTTCCACATTTCTGTTGGATAATTTACCAAATTCCTCAAATGTATCTATTTCAAAGTAAACTCCATCATCGGTTTCATAGGCAAATCCCTTATCAATCAGTCTCTGGATCTGATCTATAATCTCCGGCATGTGGTCGGTTGCCCTTGCAAAGAGATTAACACCGGTGACATTTAACTTTTCCATATCTTCACGGTATCTTTTCTCAAATCTGCGTGACAGGACATCTGCAGGAATTCCGCTTTCCTTTGAACGGTTGATAATCTTATCATCAACATCTGTGACATTTTGAATATAAAATACTGAATATCCTTTGTATTCCAAGTATCTTTTTATTGTATCAAAAGAAATATATGTTCTTCCATGACCTATATGAGCATCATCATAAACAGTAGGACCGCATACGAACAAATTAACTCTATTTTCATTAATTGTTTTAAAATCCTCTTTACTACGAGTTAAAGTTGAATAAATCTCCATAAAAATAAACCTCGAAAAAAAGTAATTAAAAAGGCAAGTGAGGGACTTGAACCCCCGTATTATGGTCTGCAGCCACACACCTAGCCACTC
>CACZNW010000124.1 GCA_902782595.1 uncultured Methanobrevibacter sp.
GTTGAATCATATTTAAAAGAACTCCAAGAGCGCATTTGAAAAGTAATCTCAAACAATGATGAAAACTTTTGGCAATATACTATAATAATTCTATGTATTTCAAAAGGAAACATATCCAACATATCATATATCTCTTCAACTGAATATTTGTTCAACAATCCCAGAATAATATTCTTTTCACCTTTTTAAATACCTCGGTTTATCAAACCCGAAATTACTCCTTCAGTTGTTGCTTCCATATCAATCTTCTCCAAAATTTCCTCTTGTTTTTCAGGTTCAATGTATTCAACAATATTCAAATACATTCCCATCACCACATTGTCCTATTCCCATTTAGGAATACAATGAAGTTTACTTTGTTTAAGGTCGTATATAAAGTATTGATTCAATTAAAGTAAATTTAACACTTTAAAATCAATATTGAATGATGATTGTAATTTTTTAATTTGGGACAGTGAATTAATATTTGAAAAAAAAGTAATTTCAGTGGAATCCGCATCCACTGCAAGTTTCACATTTTTCCTCTTCGAGAGGATCATATTTTTTATCTTCCTGTAAAGTAGCGGACAAAAAATACTGGTCGATTTCATCTTTATTTTTTAAAACCGGAGAAATTCCTTTAAAATTACATCTTATATCACCGGTTCCTCCAATATCAACCATTATCGGTTCACCTAATTTAAATCTTCTAAAGTATTCTTCCACTTCATCTTTTAAAGCTCCAGGGACTCTGAAATTAAAAGATAAAACATTGTTCTCCTTCATTTTTAAACCAACATATTTCTGGTCAATTTCATAGTTCAAACCTAACTGTTTTTTAAAAATTATGTTGGTTCCAATCTCATTAGATACCATTAATTATCTCCTTTAAAATAATTACATTTAAATTATTATTTAAAGTATTTAAAACTTTGCAAATATTTTTCAACAGAAATCATTAAAACAAAATTTTTCATTTAAGGAATTTGTAATGAATTATAACGATTTTTAATAAGGTTTATATAAAGTTAAAACCAAAATTTATAATATTATAATATATATTATTATAATGAAAAATCAATGAAAAAAATAGGTGTTTATTTATGAACGAATACAACAAAGATATTGGAAAAAGAATTAGAGAATTAAGAGAACTATCAGACATTACTATTAAAGAAATTGCAGAAGATTTAAACATTACCGAAGAAACTTACATCCAATATGAAAATGCTGAAATAGACATTCCTGCAAGCTTTTTATATGAACTTGCACATATTTTTAAAGTTGATTTAGGATTATTGTTAACAGGTGAAGAGAGCAGAATGAGCATATTTGACGTTACCCGTGCAGACAAGGGTATTTCAGTTGACAGGAGAAAAGAATACACTCATCAAAATCTTTGTACAAAATTCATCAATAAAAAAGCCGAAACATTCCTTGTTGTAGTAGACCCTGAAAAAAATCCTGTTCCTTCACTAAATTCACACCCTGGACAGGAGTTTAACTATGTCCTTGAAGGATCCTTAAAGATTTATATACACAACAACGAAATCGTGTTAAATGAAGGAGATTCAATCTTTTTCGATTCAACACACAGACATGCAATGGTAGCACTTAACGATAAACCCGCTAAATTCTTAGCAGTAATCATATAATATTTATAGGAGTAATTTTAATGACATCAGTAATAGAGAATTTCGTAGAAAGAGTTGATTTTAACTCATATGAAGATTTTTATAAGAATTTCAAATTAACATATGACGAGGACTTTAATTTTGGATTTGACGTGGTTGACAAATACGCTGAAATCGACCCGGAAAAAATCGCTTTAATCTGGACAGACGATAATGAAAAACGCACATTTACATTTAAGGACATTAAAGAAAAATCCAATAAGACAGTTAACTTATTGAAACGATTGGGAATTAAAAAAGGCGATAAAGTAATGCTTACATTAAAAAGCAGATACGAATGGTGGTTCTGTATGGTTGCATTACATAAACTCGGTGCAGTGGCCATTCCCGCCACACACATGTTAAAACTTCACGATATCGATTTCAGATTAAAAAATGCGGAAGTTAAAGCAGTCATTACAGTTGAAGAGGATTCATTGCTGCCGGATTATGAAGAAGCCGAAAAAGAACTTGACTGGGATTTGCAAAAACTTGTAATCAAAACCGACAGGGAAGGATGGATTAACTTTAACAAAGCAATTGAAAATGAAAGTCCAGTTTATGAAAGGCCATCAGGTGATGACAATCCTATGGCGGATGAAGTGTTTTTAATATATTTCACATCCGGAACAAGTGGACTTCCAAAAATGGTTGCGCACAGACATACCTATGCATTAGGCCACATCCCGACTGCCAAATACTGGCAGAATGTTGTTGAAGACGGAATTCACCACACAGCATCAGATACCGGTTGGGGAAAAGCCGTTTGGGGAAATCTGTATGGCCAATGGATTGCCGGAACTTCAATCTTTATTTATGATTATGTGAGGTTTAACGGGCTTAATTTACTTGAAAAAATTATAGAAAACAAAGTGGATACTTTCTGTGCACCTCCAACAGTTTACAGGTTTATCATTAAGGAAAATATCGAAGGTTATGACTTTTCAAATTTAAAATATGTCGCAACAGCCGGGGAACCGCTTCCGCCTGAAGTATCTGACAGATTCTATGATTTATCAGGTTTAAGGATTAAGGAAGGATTTGGACAAACCGAAACCACATTATCAATTGGAACATTTATCTGGCTGGATGCCAAAGTAGGTTATCTCGGCAAACCTTCCCCACTTTATAATTTAAAATTACTGGATGAAAACGACAATCCTGTAGATATCGGTGCGGAAGGAGAACTCTGTTTTGATATAAGCAACGGTCCGACACCGGGTTTATTTAAAGAATATTACAAAGATCCCGTCAAACAGGCACATCAAATTCATGACGGATATTATCACTGTGGAGATACCGCATGGAAAGATGAAGACGGATATATCCGTTTTGTCGGAAGAAATGACGACATAATCAAATCTTCAGGTTATCGTATCGGACCTTATGAAGTGGAAAGTGCCGTTTTGTCACATGAGGCAGTGGCGCATTGTGCAATTACCGGTTATCCCGATGAAGAAAGAGGTCAAATAGTTAAAGCAAGTATTATTTTGCAACCTGGCTTTGAACCGTCAGCTGCTTTAACTAAAGACATTCAAAATCATGTTAAAAATGTTACAGCTCCTTATAAATACCCAAGGATGATTGAATATGTTGATGAACTTCCTGAAACAATCAGCGGTAAAATAAGAAGAGTTGAAATCAGAGAAAATGATAATAAAAATTAATTAGATGATGTAAATGACAGAAGAGATATCTTATCCAGTTATAAATAAGGAAATTTGCAAAGGATGCAGACGATGTATTGTCGGATGCCCTCAAAATGCAATTTTACTTAGTGATGAAATGAATAATGCTGGCTACCAGTTCGCTTATTATAGCGGTGACGGATGTACAGGATGCAAAGACTGTTACTTTACCTGTCCGGAACCGCTGGCACTTGAAGTGCATCAGTTGAAAAATATTAAAAATAATGCAGTTGCAAAAATGATTAAATCAAAAGTAGCCGGTCAAGGGGGAAAATAAATGAGTAATCAAATGGTAAAGGGAAATACTGCCGTTGTCATTGGTGCAATGTATGCAGGCTGTGATTGTTTCTTCGGATACCCAATTACTCCTGCAAGTGAAATTTTACACGAAGCATCAAAATACTTCCCGATGGTTGGAAGAAACTTTGTTCAGGCTGAAAGTGAA
>CACZNW010000125.1 GCA_902782595.1 uncultured Methanobrevibacter sp.
ACAACATAAGAAGGACTTAAATCAATGTCCAATTGGTCTTTTGCAGGCATTCTTACAAAACCGTCAATGCTTGATTCATATCTTGTATCCATACCCATCAGTTCAACAGTGTCATCAAGTGCTGAATAGAAATAGTGGATACAGTAGTTACATCCTGAAACATATTCTTCAATGTGAGCTGCTTCAACATCACTGTCTTCTAACCATCCCCTTGCTTTCATGGCTTCAATTTTTGCATCAAATTCTTCAGTGGAGGATGCTACAAAGTAACCTCTTCCACCTCTTGCACCAGGGAATTTAACCATTACCGGACGGTCAATTTCGGAAGGACTGTTATATTTAAATGGAATCCTCACATCACCTTCAACAAGCAATTCTCTTTCTTTGTCTCTTTCAGCTTCCCACCTGAGCACATCCCTGTTTCCAAACATAGGGACATTGAATTTATCTTCCACATTGTCAAGACCTGCATATGCAACAAAAGACCCGTGAGGAACAACAATTGCATTCATATCTCTGAGTTTCTGCTGAACATCTTCATTGACAATGTCTTTAAATTCATCGACAATTATGTATTCGTCTGCAACTCCAAATCTTTGATATGGAACTTCTCTTCCTTTTTCACAAACGATAGCGGTTCTAAATCCTTCTTCTTTTGCACCTTGTAAAATATGTAAAGAAGTGTGGCTTCCGAGAGTAGCTATTGTTATTTCACTTTTGTCATAACCAGCTAAAATATCTAAAATATCTTCCTTTTTAACTTCTCCCATTTTATCTTCTCCTAAAAGAATGATATTTATAAATATATTTTTAACAATTTATAATAGTTTTTATTTAAACATATAATAATGAGGATAAACAAACACAATTAATGAATGATTAAGGAATGAAAAAAATGTTAATAGGATTAATTTCAGACACCCATATACCTGATAGAGCAAGAGTATTACCTCAAAAAGTAATTGAAACATTTAATAATGTTGAATTGATATTGCATGCCGGAGATTTAACTTCACCGAGAGTCATTGAAGAACTGGAATCAATAGCTCCCGTTATGGCAGTTCAGGGAAATATGGACAGATCCAGTGGAATTAATCTGCCAAAAGCAAAGATTGTGGAAGTCGAAGGCCTGAAAATCGGCGTAATCCATGGAGAAGTATATCCGAGAGGAGACAGTGCTCAACTGTTATATCTTGCAAAAGAATTTGATGTTGATATTTTAGTTTCCGGACATTCTCATCAGCCAAAAATTGAGCAGAAAGAGGGAATTCTGCTTTTAAATCCGGGAAGCCCGGTTGTTCCTCGACTTGCCGACAGAACCGTGATGCTTTTGGAAATTAATAATAAAGAAGTTGACGTTGAAATTGTTAAAATAGGACCACCCGTATGCAGTGCACTTGATTTTAACCAATACCCGAGGGATTGAAATGGGAAGCAAATGGCAGATGGAAAAGCACAATGACCCGTATTATAAAAGAGCTAAAAAAGAAGATTATCGTTCAAGAGCATCCTATAAACTTAAACAGCTAGACAAAAAATATAAGATCATAAAAGAAGGAAATACCGTAGTTGACCTTGGAGCCGCTCCTGGCGGATGGTCACAGGTTGCTTTGGAAAAAGTGGGTGAAGAGGGAATAGTCGTTGGAGTGGATTTGAACAGATTCAAACGATTCAACGAAGAAAATTATTATGGAATCAGAGGAGATTTTACAACCCCAGAAGTTCAGGAAAAGATTACAGAACTTATCGGAGGAAAAGCAAAAGTTGTGATGTCTGACGCATCCCCCTCCCTTTGCGGCATTAAAAATATCGATCAGCTCAGGTCAATTGATTTGACCTACACAGTTATCGCAATAGCAGAAAACATTCTGGAGCCAAAGGGAAATCTTGTCATGAAAGTATTTCAGGGACCCGAATATAAGGAAATGCTGGATTCACTTAAAGGAAAATTCAGACATGTAAGAACAACAAAACCCGCATCTTCACGTAAAAAAAGTTCTGAAATGTATGTTGTAGGACTTGAATATATGCCTAACAAAAAAAAGAGAAAAAGGAAATGATATTAAAGTTCATTATAAGCTTGACTAGCAGTTTTTAACTTTTCTTTAGCAAAATCAATCCTACTGTCAACCTCATTAGACGGTTTACCTGCATCCAGAGCACTTTGAACATTTTCAATTGCAGAATTTGCACGTGTCAACTCCAGTTTTGCATCATTGTAAACCTTAACATTGTCCGAACCTCCAGCATAATATGTTGATTTGATACTGTCAAACTTAACCGACAGGTCGTCATAACTTGCTTTTAACTCGGCAAGCTCATCATATTGAGTTCCGGAAGATATTTCATTTGTAATACCTGTTGAAACAATACTGTAACCCACATATGCCACTACAATGATTGTTGCTATTATCATAATAATTCCAACAACAGAAATAAGCATGGAAGTGGATTTAAATAAGCTCAATCTTGATTTTCTCATATTAACCTCAATTAAAAAGTTTTTATTAGTTATTAATTATATTAATATTACTATATTAATGTTATCATTAAATGACACATACCCAACATTTTATAACTAGCAAAAATTAAATAATATGTAATGAACTCTACTAATAAAACACAAACATCAACTGCAAAATTTGAAGAATTTTTTGCAACATCATATAAGGATGATGTATTTAAAATCCTTGAAAAATATCCTGATGACCGATCACTAACCGTAAATTACCAGTCATTGGAAATGTTTGACCCTGAACTGGCGGATTTATTAATTGAAAAACCAGAAGAAGTTATTCAGGCGGCTCAAATTGCAATAAAAAACATCGACCCGTTAGTGAAAGATGCCGATATAAACATTCGTTTTGAAAATCTCTCCAATGTAATTCCATTAAAAACCCTTTTAAGCAAATATATCGGAACATTTGTCGCCGCAGATGGAATCGTGAGAAAAACCGATGAAATAAGACCTCGTATTGAAACCGGTGTTTTTGAATGTAGAGGATGTATGAGATTACACGAGGTCGAACAGACATCAGGAAATACTATTATAGAACCGTCATTATGTAGCGAATGTGGTGGAAGATCATTCAGACTGCTTCAGGAAGAGTCCAAATATATTGATACACAGACTGCAAGGATGCAGGAGCCTCTCGAAAACCTTTCCGGAGGAACCGAACCGAAACAGATGCTTATGATTTTAGAAGATGATTTAGTGGATAAACTGAATCCCGGAGACAAGGTAAGAATCACCGGAACATTAAAAACATTTAGAGAAGAAAGAAGTGGCAAATTCAAAAATTACATCTATGTAAATCACATTGAACCGCTGGAACAGGAATTTGAAGAACTGCAACTTTCAGAAGAAGATGAAGAAAAAATTGTCGAACTGTCACAGGACCCTCATATTTACGAAAAAATAATCCGATCAACAGCTCCCTCAATCAGAGGATACCGGGAAGTTAAAGAAGCAATTGCACTCCAGTTATTCGGAGGTGCTGCAAAACAGCTCGAAGATGAAACAAAATTAAGAGGAGACATCCACATCCTAATTGTTGGAGACCCAGGTATTGGTAAATCCCAGATATTAAAGTACGTTTCAAGACTTGCTCCAAGAAGTATTTATACAAGTGGTAAAGGTACCACAGGTGCTGGATTAACTGCAGCAGCAGTCAGAGACGAACTTGGAGGATGGTCTCTTGAAGCGGGTGCACTGGTACTTGGAGACCAGGGAAACGTATGTGTTGACGAACTGGATAAAATGCGTTCAGAAGATCGCTCAGCCCTTCACGAAGCATTGGAACAGCAGACAGTAAGTATTGCAAAAGCCGGAATTATGGCAACATTAAACTCAAGATGTTCAGTTCTTGCAGCTGCAAACCCTAAATTCGGAAGATTTGACCGTTATAAAGTACTTGCAGAGCAAATTGACTTACCAGCACCAATCATTTCCCGTTTTGATTTGATATTTGTTATTGAAGATAAACCAAGTAAAGAGGGAGATTCGAAATTAGCAGACCATATTCTTAAAATACATAAAGAAAATACTGTTGATTATGAAATAGAACCTGAACTGCTCAGGAAATATATTGCATATGCCCGTAAAAATGTCAACCCCCAATTGACAGATGAAGCGAATGAAATTCTAAAAGAATTCTATGTAAGTACAAGAAACAGCAACCCCGAAGAGCAGGGCCCCGTTCCAATTACTGCAAGACAGCTGGAAGCGCTTATCCGTTTAGCAGAAGCCAGTGCTAAAATCAAACTTAAAGACAAAGTCGAAAAAGAAGATGCCGAAAAAGCCGTGAGGCTGACACTTTTCTGTCTTAACGACGTGGGCGTTGATCCTGAAACCGGTGAAATAGATGCAGAGGTTCTAAGCGGAGGAACAAGAAAATCGGACAGAGACAAAATACAAAGAGTAACTGAAGAAATCAAACTCCTTGAAGAGGAATATGGCGGAGATGCTCCATTAAATGTTTTACTTTCAAACATGAGTGAAAAATATAATGTTCCGGAAGATAAAACAGAACAGATTATAAGAAACCTTATTCAGAAAGGTGTTATTTATCAGCCTACCACAGGATATTTCAGGCTAGTCAACTAATAGCTAAAATCAAAATAAGATATACTTATCTTATTTTTACTCATTTTTTCGAAATCACTGAAAATCATCAATTTCATCAATACATTAATAAATGATTAAAACAAAATTTAATATATTATACTTAATACTAATTTTATAAGGAGAATAATTATGGATAATTATGAAGATTTATTAGAAAGAGCAATAGACCAGTTACCTCCTGAAGTATTTGAACATAAAAGATTCAAAATCCCTAAAGCTTATTCAGATATCCAAGGTAATAGAACATTTATTAAAAACTTTAAAGAAGTTGCAGAAGGTTTAAACAGAGACCCTCAACATTTACTGAAATTTTTAATGAGAGAATTAGGTACTGCAGGAAATATCGAAGGTCAAAGAGCAATTTTACAGGGGAAATTCACCCATTATCTAATTAATGAAAGAATTGAAGACTATGTGGACAAATATGTTATTTGCCACGAATGTAACAGACCAGATACCCGTATTATCAGAGAAGGTAGAATATTCTTGCTTAAATGTGCTGCATGCGGTGCAACAGCACCCTTAAAATCATTATAATTCTACTTTTTTATTTATTTTTTTAAAAGATACCATGTTTTGTCCAGAGTGTGGAAGTACAGATAAAGAAATGGTCGAGGACATTTGCATAGACTGTTTTTTAAAAGAGTTTCAGATGATTGAGATTCCAAGAAAAATCGAAGTTCAAATCTGCAGTCACTGCAACAGCAAACTTGAGGAAGGCAAATGGAGTGATGAATTCATCCCCGAAGATGAAATCATTTATCGTGCACTCGAAAGAAACATTAAAATTGCTGATGAAGTGGAAAACGAAATCATCAATCTTGAAATTGACCAGATTAAGGGCACAATAGCTTACTGTTATGTTGAAGTTGCAGGATATGTTCACGGAACAGAAATCGAAGAAACTCATGACTGTGAAGTTAAACTCCTCAAGACAGTCTGTCCAAGCTGCAGTAAAATACAGTCAGGTTACTATGAAACCGTGATTCAGTTCAGAGCCGATTCAAGAGAAATAAAAGCTGAAGAATATGCAAAAGCCGATGAAATTGTTGAGAGAACTCTGGTAAAACAGTCAAAAAAGGATAAACTGGCATATTGCCCCCAAATAGCTAAACTGAAAGAAGGATATGATTATTACATCGGTTCATTTAAATCAGGCCATAAGGTTGCTGAAGCTCTGAAAGAAGAGTTTGGAGGAATTATCAAGGAATCCCCAAGACTTATCAGCGAAGACAAGTCTACCGGAAAAGGACTTTACAGAGTATGGATTTCAGTCAGGATTCCTGAATTTGAAACCGATGATTTTGTCATGTTTGAAGATAAAATCCTG
Source organism: uncultured Methanobrevibacter sp. (assembly GCA_902782595.1). Lineage (GTDB taxonomy): Archaea > Methanobacteriota > Methanobacteria > Methanobacteriales > Methanobacteriaceae > Methanocatella. The sequence continues at coordinate 5,958 of CACZNW010000125.1, forward strand.
CAGATACACAGCATAACTAAAAACAGCATTGTTGGAGTCGACATTTCAACAAATAAAAAGCACAATATTCCTATGAAGAACATGGAAGATATAAAACTTGTTAAAAAAGCAGAAGATATAGAAACCACAACTGTCATATCCAAATCTCCAAGCATTATACAAATCCTCGACCCCAGCGATTATTCGGCAGTTGATTTGGAAATGAAGGATGAATTCAGGGATTATAATATTGGTGATGAAATAAAACTCATTAAAATCAATGATTACATTTACTTATTAAATTAACGTGATAAAATGAATATTGAAGAAAAAATTCAGCTGATTGAAGAAGGAACTTTGGAAGTTATAGACACAGAAGAATTAAAAGAAGTGCTTGGAAAAGACCAGCCTATAGCTTATACAGGTTATGAACCTTCAGGTAAAATCCATTTAGGCCATGTAGTAACCGTGCAGAAATTAAAACAACTGCAAAATTTAGGTTTTAAAATTAAAATCCTTTTGGCTGACTATCATGCATTTTTAAATGGAAAAGGAACCATTGAAGAAATATCAAAAACCGCCGAGTATAATAAAAAATGTTTCCAGGCTCTAGGCCTTGATGAAACAACTGAATTTGTTCTGGGATCCTCCTTTCAGTTGGAACCTGAATACACAAATAAGGTTTATCAGTTAGCTACCATGACTACCCTTAAAAGAGCCAGAAGAAGTATGGATCAGGTAAGTCGTGCGGATGACAATCCTAAAGTGGCCAGTGTGATTTATCCGATTATGCAAACTGTAGATATGGCTGCACTGGAAGTTGACATTGCCCTTGGTGGAATGGAACAGAGAAAAATTCAGATGCTGGCACGTGAAAACCTGGAAAAAATTGGTGAAAACGTACCTGTATGTATCCATACCCCTCTGTTACATGGTCTTGACGGAGATGCAAAGATGTCTTCAAGTAAAGGAAACTATATTGCCGTAGATGACTCTGTTGAAGTGATAACAAAGAAAATCAACAAAAGCTACTGTCCTCAGGGCGAAATTGATGGCAATCCTATGATTGAAATAGCTGAAACCTTTGTATATCCAAATCAGGAAACACTTTTAATTAAAAGACCTGAAAAGTTCGGTGGAGACATTGAACTTACTCATGATGAGTTAATTAAAGATTACAGCGAAGGGAATTTACATCCGATGGATTTGAAAAATGGAATTAAAGATTTCTTAATTGAATTCTTTGCTCCAGTAAGGGAATATATGGAGGAAAACTGATGGTTGAAGAAAAAGAAGAATTTCAAATGGGTTTGCCTAATGGCGTTGGTGAGGCAATGCTTGCTCATGCAATTGAAAAATTCGACGTTAAACTGGAACATACTGAATTTGGTCCTGTGTTGATTGGAGAATACGATGAGCTTGTAAAGGCAAAAGATTTTCTGGAAAATGCCATTAGAGAAAGATTAGAAGAATTGGAAGGGAAAAAATAATTTTCCCAAAAATCCTATTTTTAAGGGATGCAGTCAGGACATATTCCAAGATATGGTGCAACCGCTTTTTTAATATCGGAGGACACTTTATTTACACCATTATTGGCATCTATTATTTCACATGTGAAGTTTTCAGCCAATTTCAAATAATTTCTCTTAACTCCAGTTAAGAATTCCTCATTTTCAAAGGTGTCTTCACCGGAAGTTCTAGCCACTGATTTTTTAACGTCCAAATCAAGTAAAATCAGCAGGTCAGGTTTTTTAGCATATTTATTCAAGACTTCAATCCATTCTGCGGGTTCCTGATATGCCAGACTTGAAATAAATGACCTGTCTGAGATGATGATTTTTGATTCATCCTCCAGTTTATCCATTATCAGCATCCTGTCTGCTGCAAACAGCAGCCCCAATGTTTTTTGAATTCTCTGTGTTGTTGCATCCGGCCGTTGTAAAATCTTTCGAATGAGTTTTCCCACTTCTGAATCAGTTGGTTCCACCAATGTTTCTACCCTGAATCCGTTTGCCTCCAGCCAGTCGGATAACATTTGAATCTGAGTTGATTTACCTGCGCCGTCGATTCCTTCAAATACTATATACATATGATAGAATATGTTTTAATTTAATATATAATTAATTACAAAATTATAAATGAATATACTATAGACAAAGGGGTAATTATAAAATGGTTTTAGAAGAATTATTAGCACCGGCAGGCTCTCCTGAAGTTTTAACAATTGCAGTCAATGCGGGTGCAGATGCTGTTTATATAGCAGGACATAAGTATGGTGCCAGAGCATATGCCAAAAATTTCAGTTTTGAAGAAATCGAAAAGTCAGTGCAATACGCTCATTTAAATGGCAGCAAGATCCATGTGACCGTCAACACATTGGTCAACAATTTTGAAATCGTGGATGTATTGAAATATCTGTTTAAATTATATCAGATTGGTGTTGATGCAGTTATTGTACAGGATTTCGGACTGATTTGGCTTTTAAAGACATTTATTCCCGATCTTGAAGTTCATGCCTCAACACAAATGGGTTTGAACAATTATTCATCAATTAAATGGGCTGCCAATAACAATATTAAAAGGGTTGTGCTTCCAAGGGAAGTTACCATTGATGAAATCAGAAAGACCACTGCCCAACTTGAAAAGGACAATATAGATATGGATATTGAAGTCTTTGGCCATGGAGCATTATGCTACTGTGTCAGTGGAAAATGTTATATGTCCTCATATAACAGCGGCAGAAGCGGCAATCGAGGAGCCTGCGCCCAGCCGTGCAGACGAGAGTATCGTTTAAAATACAGAGGATACAATATTGGAAACGGATATCTTCTGTCAACACATGACCTTGCAACATACAATAATTTAAAGGAAATTGAAGAAGCCGGAGTCAAATCACTTAAGCTGGAAGGGAGAATGAAATCCGGCGATTATATTGGAACCATTGTAAACAGTTACAGGAATCTGATTGACGGAAACCCCGGAGACTATAAAAAAGATTTACACCTTGTTTTTAACAGACACTTTACCAACGGATATATGATGGGAGACAAACCCGGCGATGTAATGGGAAGAGGCCATTCGGGTCATGAAGGATTATACATTGGTGACATTGTCGATATTGAAGATACCAAAGTGACAATAGAAATTAAAAATAAGGAAATTCCGGTTATTTTAGAGCCCGGCGATGGAATTGCATTTAAATACAACGGCAAAATCAAAGGAATTTATCTGGAGAATATCATTAAACAGGATGAAAATGAAATCATCATCGACACCACCCGTCTTGTTAAAGTCGGAACAGAGGTATTTATCAGCTATTCCAAATCAACACATGATTATTTAAAACAGTTCGAAAAGGAAACAATTAAAAATAATGTTGGAATTAATCTGTCACTGACATGGGATGAAAACATGAATCTGTTCACCAAGGTTGAATTCCACATTGACGATGAATTAATTAATTTCAGACATAAAACATTGGACAAATTCCAGAAAGCTAAAAATAAGCCTGTAACAGAAGAAGTTATAGAAAAACAACTCCAAAAAACCGGTGAAACACCTTTTTACATCAATAACATTCGTTTTAATAATATGCCGAAGGATATTTTCATCCCGATTCGTGAAATTAACCAGATCAGACGGGAGATTCTGGATACTGCAACAGACTTACTGCTTAACCATTATACTCCAACTAAAAAATCGGTTAAGGCAGTCCGAAAGAATCTGACCAGATTTATTGAGGAATATGAAACCAATCCCGGAAAGATTAAAAAGAAAACACCGAAATTATCAATTTTCATTGATGACATTGCACAAATTAAGGCCGTTTCCGGATTTGATTTGAAAAGAATATATTTTGATGGAAACTGCCATTACAATAACTCTGACGATTACTTTAAAAATATTAAGGAAACTCTTAAACGTGGCAGTTTAATGGCCGCCCCAACCGAATTCGTTTGGGTTTTATCATCATTCATTTCCGAAGAAAATGCGATTAAATGCAGTGAGATTGTTAAAGATCTTGAAGATGAGGGAATTATAATTTCAGTAATGGGTGATTTTCCGGCAATGGCCGAAATATTTGACTGCCCGATTTATGGAAATCACAATTTAAATGTATGGAACAGTTTCTGTGTGCGCAATCTAAATGAAGCAGGATTCAGTTCACTGATTTTATCTTCCGAACTCTCCGGATCTGAAATCAGGGAACTTATATGTAAAAATCACGACAAAAATATTGATTTGGAAATGATTGTTAATGGAAACCTTGAAGTTATTGTGAGTAAAGATGATTTCACCAACTTAAATGACGGGAAGGACTTTATCATTTCAAACGATGCCGATTACGCAACACTTGAAGACAAGAAAAGGAAAAAGTTCAAATATAAAATATTTTTCGACTACACCCGGCAGAGCCACATTATCAACAAGGACTGCCTGTGTCTGATTGAAGAGCTGAATGAGATTAAGGAACTGGGACTTGACTGTCTTATTCTGGACTGCAGATATTCCAATGAAAAATATACCTCACAGATATTGTCAATTTATGCTGAAGGTCTTAAAAATAAAAGTAACGAGGAGTTAAGTCAATATAAATACCAAATTATGGATTTATCCCAGTCCTACATTAACAAAGGCAATTATATTGAAGGAAGATTACACGAGGAAAAGTAAATGAGAATTCCTGAATTACTCGCACCGGTCGGGTCAAAAGACCATTTGAAAGTGGCAATAAATGCAGGTGCCAGTGCAGTTTATCTGTCCGGAAAAAACTATGGCGCCCGCAAGTATGCCGAAAACTTTACACTGGATGAAATCGAAGAGGCAGTAAACACAGCACATATGCATAACGTTAAAGTTTATGTAACCGTCAACACAATAATTAAGGAAAGCGAACTTGAAAACGTTATGGATTACCTCTCCAGATTATATTCCATCGGTGTGGATGCCGTTCTGGTGCAGGATTTGGGTCTGGTTGAGTTGATTGGCAGGCATCTGCCTGATTTAAAGATTCATGCATCAACTCAGATGACCTGTGAAAATCAGTTGAAAATCGATTATCTTGAAAGTAAAGGAGTTAAAAGAGTTGTTCTTCCCCGTGAAATGAGAAAGGAAGAAATAGAAAATCTGAAAACTGACATGGAACTTGAAATATTTGCCCACGGTGCATTATGCTATTCTTATTCAGGACAATGTTTGATGAGCAGTTTCAAAGGAGGTAGGAGCGGCAACCGTGGTACCTGTGCCCAGCCCTGCCGTCAGAAATATCAAATCAAAGGCATGAATAAAAAAGATTATTACCTCTCACCATGCGACTTATCGCTTTACAGTCATCTGAAAGAAATTTCAGAGTTGAACATTAGCTGCATTAAAATTGAAGGAAGAATGAGGTCTAAGGAATACCTTGCGATTGTTGTAGGCAGTTATAGAAAAGCCCTGAATAAGCTGAAAAGCGGAAAAACTGTTTCATCTGAAGAAATCAGTTTAGTTTTCAACAGAGGATTTACAACAGGCCAATTCTTAAACACCTCAAAAAGAAGCATAAGACCCGGACATATAGGATTAAAAATAGGCAGAGTCATCAAAAGCAGCAAAAATCAGATTGCAATCAGAATTGATGATTCTGTTAAGACAATTCCTGAGAAGGGCGACGGAGTGTTAATCGTTAAAAATGACAATGATTACGGTTTTGAAATATCTCATGACCCTTTAATAACAACCCTTAATCATTTCAATAAGAATAAAAACAAACCCGTAAAGGATTTAACCCGAAAAAATAAAGTTTTAATCGTTAAAAAAGTATGGCAGAATCGGCAGGCCGATTTCAATTTAAATGAATCTGAAGTGTACCTGACCAAAAGAAACAAACTGGCTAAAAAAGTCAGGGAAATTGAAAATAAAGGTTCGAGTTTCGTTAAGTCCAAACTGATATTGACATTTTCACTTAAAAATAATTTTCCAATTTTAAAAGCAAGATTAACACTTGCAAATCACAAACAGATTGTCACAGAGATTATGGGAAACACTCCTTTTGAAAAACCTCTTAAAAAGAGTGTTACAGTTGATACCATTAAAAAACAGTTGTCAAAACTTGATAAATATCCTTACCAGATAACGCAAATCAACGTCAATTATGACGGAACATTGTTCATACCTATAAGTAAAATTAACGAATTGAGAAGAAACTTACTTGAAAAACTGGAAAAGGAAGTTATAAACCACTATAAACATGATTATAAGCCGGTGAAACTGGCTAGAAAAGAACTTGAAAACTATGATGAAACTTTCAATATTTCCTATTACACAAATAATTTAAATGATTTGGAAAAACTGAATGGAGTTAAAAGAGTCTATTTGGAAATTCCCGCACAGGAAGATTCCCTAACGCTTAAAAAAGCAAATCATAACATTAATTACATGGTCAGTTTTATTAAAAAAGCCACAGAAATTTCATATGACAAGGAATATGAATTAATCTGGAAATGGCCAGACATTGCTCATGACAGCCTGCTTAAAACCCTAAACAAAACAAGAGGAATATTGAATAAAATGCATTATTCCATACCTATCATGAGCAACAGTTTTAACGGACAATACGGATCGTATTCCATGAATGTTGCCAATACCAGCACCATTTACGGTCTTTTAAACTACAAAATTCTAACACTGTCACCTGAACTGCGCAGAAATGACTATGAGGACATAATAAGATATACTGAAAATCCTGATAAAATTGAAATACTGGTTCAGGGGTCTGTTGAGCTGATGAAAACAAGATATCCTCTTTTATACAAAAGTGAAAGTAAAAGGGATTATGAAAATTATCTGATTGACAGCAAAAACAGCAGATATCCGATTCACAAAAGCATTTCGGGAGAGGAACTGATTATTTTTGATGAAAGTGAGCTTTCACTTCTTGAAGAAATTACTCATTTGAGAAATATTGGATATAGGAATTTTTCGATTGACGGGCGTTATAAAAGTGATGACTATCATAATATTATCAGTGTTTATAGAAATGCCTTGAATGGAAGTATTGATAAAAAAGAGCTTGAGAGATATAGTTTTAAAAATACGACCGCCAACTATTAGGAATACTTTTCTCATGCTCTCAGCAAAATCAGTTATATATTAAAGTATAATACTTATATTTACGGAAAGGGGTTTGGTAAAAATGCAAGGAGAAAGAATTACATTGCAAAATATTAAAGGAATAGGAGATAAAATCTCTGAAAAAATACTTAACAGTGTGGGAGGAGAAGAAGAACTCCAAAAAATTGTTGATAATGTTGATGTTGAAAAATTAGCCAATATTGAAGGCATCAGTCAGAGAAAGGCTATTGAAATAATGCATCAGCTGCTCAATAATCCTGAAGAAGATTTTATAAAAAGTGACAGGGCAATGGAAATTTATGACGATATCATAAACAAGATTCTGGCCTATTCAAACACCTCCTACTCAAAAAATAGAATACTCCTGCTTTCACCATCAAAGGACATCAGAAAAATCAATTCAAATCTTGATTTTGTAATGAATGCAAAGGATCATGTTTCCAAACTCCCGATTATTAAATTAAGAGGACTGATGAAAAATCTAAAAGAAGTTGAAGAAGCAAAACCCGAATATGACCCCAGTAAAGCAATTATTGTTGAAAGTGAAGAGGACAATTCTTATTTAACCGATTTGGGTCTGAACCAGTATTACCCCATAATTACAGCTACCAATTCACCCTTACTTAAAGAAGAACTTATGAATTATGATTTAGTATTTTACGTTTACTCCCAGGGAATACTCGATTTTGAAGGAATGCCGAACCTTATAATGATTAATATTGATGAAAATGATTATGAAATCGTTCCCGAAAAGATTATAAACTTTTTTATTCAGAATCTCGACCTGTTCACAAGAGTTTATGAAATACAAAAAATCAGAAACAATGAAACCGTTCTGGGAGAAATCCTGCCAATTATTGAAGAATTGAATATTATTGATAAAAGCGAAGTAAATATTGAAGAACTTGTATATTCACTTAAAGATGAGATGGATGAAGAATTGGAAAAATCCATAAAACAAGTCGACCTTGAAGGAGATGAAATACTCAATCTATTAAACAATAACTTCCCACCAAAAATAAGTAAAATATTTGACGAAATTATCAGTAAACGAAAAGAAATAATCCGTGAAAAAACAGGACTGAATTTTGATCCGTACCTCAGAACATACCCCATCCAAATTGATGAAGCTGAAATTCAAAGGATAACCTTGGAACAGTCATCAAGAAAAGAAAACGATATCTTTGACATTAAAAAAACAGCGGCAATTGAATTAAACTCAATTAAAGAGCGTGCCATAAAAGAAGTGGAGAATACAATCAGATTTGACTATGAATTCAGTTTAGGCAGTTTTGCATATGAATATGATTTATGCAGACCGGAATTCTGCGAAGAAATTAAACTGAAAGGAGCACTGCACCTGGAACTGGCACTTGAAAAAGACAAAGATTATATTCAGAAAGTGGATTACCAGTTAACTCCCGATGAAAACATTGCCCTTTTAACAGGAGCAAACAGCGGAGGAAAAACAACACTTCTGGAAACCCTGACACAGATATCAGTTATGGCACAGATGGGACTGCCGGTAAGTGCCGACAGCGCCGAGATAAAATTATTTGATGAAATTTATCATTTCTCAAAGAAAAGATCACTTGATGCAGGAGCATTTGAATCATTCTTAAACGTGTTCATACCAATCGTCACCACCAATAGTGAAAAGTTAGTATTGTTAGATGAACTTGAAGGAATAACAGAACTTGATGCAGCAGTTAAAATCATATCCACATTTATTGATATGATAAAAGAGTCCAATTCCTACGGAGTCATCGTCACCCATATGGCAAGGGAACTGATGAACTACACCGACATTAGAGTGGACGGTATTGAAGCTAAAGGACTGGATGAAAACTATAATCTGATTGTTGACCGAACTCCAAAGATGAATTTCCTTGCAAAAAGTACGCCCGAATTAATTCTAAAAAGAATATATGAAAAATCAGATGATGATTTGAAAGCAGTATATGCAAGAATTTTAGAAAAATTCTAAACCTCGAGTCTGTCCAA
>CACZNW010000126.1 GCA_902782595.1 uncultured Methanobrevibacter sp.
TGATGATATAAACTATGCGGTTTACAAAATTGGTGATTGGCAGAATCATTATGAAATCAACCAAATCGGTTTGTCAAATGAGATTCCGGTTACCAAAAATACTGTTGATCATGTTATATTTTCAATGGATGAGATTAGAAACACAGAATTTTCAGTTTCAGATAAAAAAGTCAACGGTTTTGTAGCTATTGCAATGCAGTTAAATTCAAAAGTTCAGGAAATGGAACTTGATGATGTTGTTGCTTTGGAAGAGGAGGAATATGAAAATATTTTAGATGAATTGCGTAATCTGGATGTTTTAAGTGAAGATGACAGTATTCCTCTTGAAAGTGAGGAATATCTTATTTATAAGCTGGAAAAGGATTGTCACGTTACCACTTCCACTCCGGCCAATGAATTCACAGAAAAATATTATCAGAACGAATTAAAAAAAATTGAAGATGCCTTGGATTAGAAGAAATCCAAAGTTACTCTTTTATCTCTTTTAAGTTCACGAGGAGGGTGAACGGATACAAATTCAATACCTTCCTCTTCAATCATTTCCAGTGCATCGTCCATTATTGATGGTGCAACAAGTATGCCTCTTATCTTTTTCTTTTCGGCTTCACATTCTCTTAAGTAATCGTTATCTGTGTTTTCAAGGTCTTGAAGATATCTTCTAAGTTGTTTAACCGCACTTACTCCGGCTTTACGGGCTTTAAGTTCCAGCACCATTAGATTATTGTCATTGTCTTTGCCTAAAATATCAATAAATCCGTGTTCGACACTGTACTCTCTTGTAGTCGGTTTAAAACCTTCTTCAATTAAATGGGGTTTTTCCATTATCATGTCGCTCATGTCTTTTTCATAACCTGCCTGTTCGAGCTCTTCAAAGTCTTCAACATTGGCATAACTGATGAACTGTATATGTCTTATTTCAACACTCAGCAGTTCTTTCGGTGTTCTTCTGTGACTTTCAAGGTACAGTGCATCGTTTTTTATGTATGTTCGGGTTTTGGATTTTGGAGGCTGCCAGTTTACCGGTTCCACTTTCTTTTCCTGATGGATTAAAAATGTACCGTCCGGTTTTATCATTATGATACGCTCTCCCCAGTTCAGTTCACTAATTGCCCTTCCCTCATAATTCACTTTACAGCATGCGAAAATCAGTATTGTTGCTTTTTTTCTAAGTGCGTCATGAACCAGGTCATATGCATCATTGCAGTTTGGTTTTTCTAAAATTTTATATTTCATACACATTAACATTGTTTAGATTAATTTAAATATTTTGTTTTCAAGATTCAATATTGTAATAATGTTGTGGGAGGAATTTGCATTTACGATGATGAATATTTTGAAGAAAAAAAAGAGCATTTTACCATGGATTTTTTTGAGTTTGAAAATGGTGAGATAATAAATGATGCTGCTGTTGAATATATGACATTCGGAACTCCAAAATATGATGAAAAGGGTGTTATAAATAATGCGATAATTTATTGTGCAGGGTCTCTTGGAACATTCGCCGGCATAAATAAGATTTTGCCGATGACAGAAAAAGGCGATGCATTTGACGCTGATAAGTACTTTTTCATCAGCATGTCAGCTTTAGGGTCTCCGGGTACATGTTCTCCTTCAGTAACTGATTTGAAAAATAAATTTCCGAAATATTCACTTGTTGATGTTGTGAATTTCCAAAAACAGTTTTTAAGGGAAAAATTTGGGCTCAATCATGTTCTGGGTTTGATAGGTAATTCCATGGGTGGTTTCATTGGTTTAACACAGGCCATTGAGTATCCTGATTTTCAGGATTTTATTATTTGTGGGGTAAGCAGTTATAAAGTTGCAGGTCATGACCGCATTCTTTCAAAGTTTGTTGATGAGATTATCACTTCAGATCCGGATTATGCAAAAGGTGAAATGACCTATTCGCTAATCAGAACATTAAGGATTGCCTGTCTTGCTGAATTTAACTTCGGACTTTCCAAAGAAGCTTTAAGGGCTATGTCCAATGAAGAACTTGACTGTGAGTTTGAAACTTTTGGTAATGAAATGCTTGAAACAGACATTTATGATTTAAAATACTGCAATGAGTCCTGTATGAACTTTGATGTTGAGAATGATTTGGATAAAATCACTTCCAAGGTTTTAATCATTGCATGTAAACAGGACCCTCATTTTCCGCCGGAATTGGATGGGATTCCTATGTCTAAAATGATTAAAAACTCTCAGTTAATTATTATGGACTCTGATTTGGGCCATTTATGTTTCAATGAGCTTGAAACAATATCTGGGGATTTAAAAAAGTTCATGGATGATTTAAATGATTGTTAACATTTCAGATTATGGTGACGGGTATAATGGGAAATTCATCGAGTACTCAGTTTCCGGATTATCTGAAACTCAGATGGAGTTTTTAAATAGAAATTTGGATGAAAAAACTGTTATTAATGGGGAAATACTGATTTTAACTGTTTATTTTGATGATGAACTGTATCCTTTTCAGAGTGATGCTGCAAAAATCAGACAGGATGATTTCATTGCCCGTGAGGAAATTGAGATGACTGTTTTTCTTTCAAGCTTTTTGGAGGATATGTAATGCATTTCAAATATTTTTAATAAATTTTAAATTTAATCAAATATTTATGTACAATTAATTAATTTTAAA
>CACZNW010000127.1 GCA_902782595.1 uncultured Methanobrevibacter sp.
AAAAGGCTTTTAAACATTTTAAAATAAATTAATTATATGGAAAGTAATATTGTCAACTATTTAAATGGAAAATTCGACCCAATTGTTCTGATTAAAACTGATGAAAAACCGGATAATATTAAAGGCCCCAAACCCGGTAGTGGAGGTTGTGTGATGTCATTCGTTGCACGTTGTATTGCTAAAAGAAAACCTTTTGTTTTCGGTCGTGATAATGCAACCTGCGGTGGAATATGGGCTGGTTTCGGATGGGGAACAGGTTTTGCCACACCGGATGATAAGGAATTTCAGGCAACATTTCTTTCATGTGGTGTGGACTCGGCTACAGATAGAAATGAATACCTTAAAAAATTGGAAGGCAGACCTAAACATGTAAAAGACATGTTCAGTGAAGGTGAGAGAATTTACACAGATTTTGAAACCGCATACAATCACATATCCTCAAGACCAATCTATGACAGTGAAGATTATGTGGTTTTCAAACCGTTGGAAGACATTGAGGACGGTGATATTCCTGATTCTGTGATTTTTACGGTCAACGCTTTTGAATTGATGCTGCTTTTGCAGCTTGACGGTTCTCACAGGTATGAAAGCAATATAGTTTGTGTTCCTCAATCTTCAGCATGTCAGCTTATAGGATGTTTTACCTTCCAGCAGGCGGAAGAGGATAATCCTCATATGCTTTTGGGACCGGTTGACCTTGCTGCCAGGAGACATATGAAGCATTTCATTCCAAATGAATATGTGATACTTGTCATGCCATGGAAACTGTTTTTGAAATTGGAGGAAATTAGTCATAACAGTCTTTTTGAAGCACATCTCTTTAGGGAATTTGCCCGATAACTGCACAATCCTCACAGTTTAGATGATGTCTGGTTTAAAATATGGCTAAGCATTAGGATAAGTTATATGTTTGATTCCATTTTAATGAATCGTTTCTATATTTTAGTGATATGGATGGTTGGAATATTATTAAAATAAGTTAATGTAATATATCACTTAAAGTATATAGTAATATTATGAAAACAATAGTAATCAATGCAAGTCCCAGAAAAAAGTGGAACACAGCCGAGATAATGCAGTCAGCCCAAAAGGGTGCCGAGTCAGTGGGAGCTGAAACAGAATATTTTAATTTATATGATCTGGTTTTTACAGGATGCAGGAGTTGCCTTGCATGCAAACTCAAAGACAAAACCAAGGGAAAATGTTACTGGAGAGATGACCTTCAGGAAGTCATCGATAAAATTTTAGATGCCGACTGCCTTTTAATAGGCTCACCAATCTATTTTGGCCAGCCTACAAGTGAATTCAGAGCATTGGTTGAAAGACTGATATTCTGTGTCATGTCCTATGATGACGGATCCAGTTATTTTACAGGTAAGGTGAATGTCGGAATTTTTTACACCATGAACGCTCCCCTTGAGTTTTACGAGCAGTCCATGAAAGACAATTTGGCAACAACAGAATATCTGTTTTCTTTTTTAAACGGTGAAATAGTATCTTATCCAGTTTGTGATACCATTCAGGTTAGTGATTATTCTAAATTTAACATGGCGGGATTTTCACAGGAAGCAAAAGAAAAACAGTGGGTCTTACAGTTTCCGAAAGATTTGGAAAAGGCTTTTGAAATCGCAGCGGAGTTGTCCCGGTGAAAACAGTTGTGATTAATGCGGGACCTAAAAGAAAAGACATCAACGCCGAAGTGGCACGGTCTGCTTTTAAAGGTGCAGAATCTGGCGGAAGTGAAGTTAAATACATTGATTTATACAAATTGGATTTGCGCGGATGTATGACCTGCCTTATTTGCAAAAAAGAGGGTTATGAAGGAAGATGCTACTGGAGAGATGAGGTTTCTTTTCTGATTGAAGAGATTTTAAATTCAGATTGCCTTATAATTGCTGTTCCGATATTTTTCTCTGCACCGGCCAGCCACTATCAGGCATTAATCGAAAGACTCATATACTGTATTGTTTCATATGAAACAGGAAATAGCTTTAAGGGCAAAGTCAATGTGGGACTTTTCTACACAATCAATTATCCTAAAGACTATTTTGAAGAGTATGTGCGCCCCCATCTTAAACAGTCAGAGGACATGCTGAATATGTTGAATGGAGAGGTTGTGATATCTTCCTTTGAAAATATTTCTAAAAGGCAATACTCCAATACCTCTCCGGAGGGTCTTGAAACCATAAATGAAAAGGAAAAACACTTAAGTCTCGATTTAAAAAAGGCATTTGACATTGCTTTTAATTTAGTTAAAACAAATGATGATGGTTTTTAAATGATGTTTTTTAGTCAGACAGAAGTAATGCTATGCCATCAATGATTAGAACCGCACCAATAATTACGGCAAGGTATATTGGCTGAGTCATTGCAAATGCCGCAAGAGCAATTGCTACAATTCCCATTATTAGGACTAATATTGATGTAAATACAGAAATACTACTCATTCTTGAAACTAATCCGGTTATACTCAATATAATCAGTATAAACCCGATAAGATAGAACTGTATGCCGACAAGGAAAGATAATGCATCAATATAGAATATAAATGGGAATCCGAAAATCACTACAATAATCCCTATAATGATGAATATATTTGAATAGGTATTATTTTCTGGTCTTCTGATATTTATTCCGTTGAAAACTGCTGAAATACCGAAAAATAGCAGACTTAAATCAATGATGATTGAAATTATATCTGCTGAAACCATAGGGAATGCAATAAAGAGTAATCCGATAATGATTGTGAATAATCCAATGCTTTAGTGTCCTCCATTTTTGTCACCTCCATTTAATTTATATATGGTTATGATGTTATTTATTAGTATGGCTGAATTTGATGAAATTATTAATATCAGAAGAAGTATCCGTGAATATGCTAAAAAAGACGTTAATGATGAGGATATATTAAAAATCCTAAAAGCCGGAATGCAGGCACCCGGATCAAGACTCGGTGCTGAACCATGGGAGTTTGTAGTTGTCAAGGACAGGGACACCCTAGTCAGGCTTGGTGAAATCAAACCCCGTGTAACAAATGCTCCCGTTGCAATAGTTTTGGTTGCAAATATTGAAAGGGCATTTTACAAGACTGTTTGGCAGCAGGACATGGGAGCTGCCTGTGAAAACATGTTACTTGAAGCAGTTAATCTTGGTTTAGGTGCATTGTGGAATGGTGTTGCACCTGATGAAGAACGAATGACTGCAATCGGTGAAATAATAGGAATAGATGATATAACCAATCTTAAACCCTATTCCATTGTAACCGTTGGCTATCCTGCTGAAGGATGGGAGAACAAATTCATGGACAAATTCGATGAATCGAGGATACATTATGAAAAATACTGAATATGATTTCAATAACTTGATTGACCGCAGAGGAACTGATTGTCTTAAATGGGACTTTTTTGATGATGACCTGCCGATGTGGGTGGCTGACATGGACTTTATGGTGGCGCATTCTATCAGGGAAGCAATTTTAAAAAGGGCAGATCATCCGGTTTACGGTTATACAGTAGTTCCCGATGAGCTGTTTGATGCTTACATTAACTGGTGGGATAGACAATATGATTTTAAAATGTCCCGTGAGGACATGGCTTATTCAATAGGGGTAATGCCTTCAATATCCTCAATGATAAGATGCCTGAGTGATGAAGGTGATGAAATATTAATCCAAACGCCGGTTTATCATGTGTTTTTTCATGTTATTGAAGATAACAACCGTAAAGTTTTGGAAAACAAATTAATCTATGAAAACGGAGAATATAAGATTGATTTCGATGATTTGGATGATAAACTGTCAAAATCAAAAATGATGATTCTCTGCAATCCTCACAATCCGATTGGAAAAATCTGGTCACGTGAAGAACTGATTCGAATTGATGAGCTGTGCAAAAAACATGACGTAATCTTAATATCCGATGAGATTCACTGTGATTTAACCAATCCTGGTGTTAAATATAATCCCTTTGATGCATCTGACAATGTGATTACATGTATGTCTCCTTCAAAATCATTTAATATTGCAGGATTTCAAAGCTCAGTCGTCCACTCCAAAAATAAGGAATTGCTTGATAAAATCAGAAATCAAATGCACATTGATAATTCGGATTCCTGCAATGTTTTTGCAGCATCTGCAGTAATTGCAGCTTACAGTCAATGTGAAGAATGGTTATCTGAGCTGAATGAAGTCATATATGAAAATAAACAGACTGTCAGACAGTTTCTGGAAAATGAACTGCCTGTTGTTAAACTTGTTGAGAGTGATGCAACCTACCTTTTGTGGCTTGACTGCTCTGCTTTAAATACTCCATCAAAAATGTTATCTGAATTTTTAAGAGAAAATCAGGGACTGTTTTTATCAGCAGGTGTGGATTTTGGTGAAAATGGTGATGACTTCTTGAGGATGAACATAGCATGTCCAAAAGAATTGTTGAATGTGGGACTTTTGAAACTAAAGGCAGGAGTAATCGCCTTAAATAACTTAACCTATTGTCTAAAAATATAGATTGAACCTATAAGATTTAAAAAAGCCGGAAAATTCTTTTACAGGTATGTTAATAGTTAAAACAATGTTTTTGATGATTCTAGAATGTTGAATCTATGAATTCTTGAATCAGCCAGTCTGAAATGCTGATATCTGAAGGATATCTTATTATTTCATCTTTTCCAAACCATTTTGCCTTAACAATTTCATCGCCGTCCACTTTAATGTCTCCGGAGTCATATTCTGCTTTAAATGCCAACATCAGTGAATTTGGAAATGGCCAGGATTGGCTTTTCATATATTTAAGATTTCTAATTTTAATTCCAACTTCTTCCAGAACTTCTCTGTGCACGGCCTCTTCAACACTTTCACCGGGTTCCACAAATCCTGCTATTAATGCATATCTGATTGTATTGTGGTAACTGTGCTGTGCCATTAGCAGTTTGTCATCCTTTCTGATGGCTACGATAATTGCAGGGGCGATGCGCGGATAATGACTCTGACCGCATGAAGGGCATTTCAACATCATGTCCTTTTCATCTAATAGGGTTGGTGTCCCGCATCTTCCGCAGAACCTGTGTGAAAGGTACCAGTC
Source organism: uncultured Methanobrevibacter sp. (assembly GCA_902782595.1). Taxonomy (GTDB): domain Archaea; phylum Methanobacteriota; class Methanobacteria; order Methanobacteriales; family Methanobacteriaceae; genus Methanocatella. The sequence continues at coordinate 5,079 of CACZNW010000127.1, forward strand.
GTTAACCAAAACTGCTTTTCCCGCAATATGGTATAGGTCGGGGCTGATTTCATAAACATCCCTTAAATCATAGAATGTTTCGACACTATTGACATTTACGGTAAAAGCTTTGTGTCCTTTATAAATTCCCATGAACAGACAAAAGTTAATGTTAAAATCATCTAATGATTTTGGTAATTTTTTATCATCATCTAAATATAACTGTCTGTTTTCATTAAAAACAAATAAGTAATCATCATTATCTGGAGTAATTTCAACGCTAAAATCGATTTGGTAGTTTTCATAAATGGATTTTTCAATCATAATTAATAATTTTGTTTGAATATTATTTTATAATTATTGTTGTGTGTTCAAATAATTGTTGTTGTGGCTTGAAACTCATTGAAAATACCCTTTTTGAAATTTTTATTGATTTAAAGTTCAATTTGTTGGTGGAAGAAATTAATGTATTTATGAATTTGTTATTTGTGTGGGCATATTGTTTTGATTTTTATTGGGTGATGAAATTTAAATTAACTATATAAGAAATCAAATACAAAGTTTATACTGGTGATATTTAATGGTATCTGAAAAAATGGAAAAAGCTTTAAATGGACAATTAAATGCTGAAATCTATTCAGGATATTTATACTTATCCATGGCAGCTTACTTTGAAGACGAAGACTTAGCAGGATTTGCTAACTGGATGAGAGTACAGGCAAACGAAGAACTGGAACATGGAATGAAATTCTATGACTACATTATCAGAAGAGGAGCTTCAGTAACATTAACTGAAATTGAAGGACCTCAGACCGAATGGGATTCTCCGGTTGCAGCATTTGAACATGTACTTGAACACGAAAAGAAAGTATCTGGTCTTATTGATGATTTAGTTGACTTGGCTATTGAAGAAAAAGACCATGCTACAAACAACTTCCTTCAATGGTTTGTTGAAGAACAGGTTGAAGAAGAGGAAAACGCAATGGAATTGGTCGCCAAAATTAAATTGGCTGATGGCGATAACAGATTGATTTATGAACTGAACAAGGAATTGGGTGAAAGATCACCTTCCGAAGACTAGATTAATTATATCTAGTCTATCCTTCTTATTTTTTTTGATTAAAATGATTTATCCTAAAGGTCCAACTGAATTGGCTCAGGTTGATTCGGATGAATACGAATCCAGTATTGTTGGTGAAAATGAGTTGGGCAGTGTGCATCTGCACGGTCCTTTTGGAGATAAAGATTCTAAAGTTAAAATAGCATATGTAATAGGAATGCATCCTCTTGAAAGCAAATCTCACAGGGCATTGTTTGAACAGTTAACATCTAAAGAGGATTTAAAATACTGTTATTATCTGTATAATATCAATGTCACTGATAAGGCTTCACAAACTGAAGGACGCCTCGAAGGACAGCTGCTGGCTCAAGAATTCATTAAGGATGAGATTATAAATAAAAAATATGACCTGTTCCTGGATATCCATTCAAACCGTGGTCCGCAGGGTCCGGGAGATTATAGGATAACCAATTTTGTTTTTGCACCGGGTTTTGATGATAAATCATCGGGGTTCATGAATCAAATCATTGATAACATTGATGAAATTGTCTATTATGCACCGGAATTCAGGTCAAGCCCTCCATACATAACAGAACCGACAGCAGATGCGGGAATCGCCACACTTGTTTATGAATGTTATTCCTTTGAGGAATTTGAGGTTTCCTGTGACTTGGCGCGAAAACTGGTAAATGTTGTTGACGGCCTTGATTTTTGAATCAAAACTTTATTATACTTTTTTTAACATAGATTAATAATGAATTATTTTAATGGATGTGAAATGAAATGATTATTAAAGCACCTTCAAGAATACACATGTCTCTAATTGACCTGAACGGGTCATATAGGAGAGTTGATGGAGGTATTGGTTTAGCTTTAGCTGATCCGCAGTTTGTATTGGAAATTGAACAGATAGACAGCGGAATTGAACTTGAATTCGCTGCCGGTGTAGATGATGAAGAAGCAATTGAGGAATGCAGGGAAAAAATCCCAAATGCAGCTCAAAAGACTATGGAATACTTTGACATTGACGCCGGATTTAAATTCACTGTTCATCAAACCTATCCTCCACATTCAGGATTTGGAAGTGGAACTCAAATTGCTGTTTCAACAGCTCACCTTATTACTGAAACCATGGGTATTGAAGTTGAAAGCCGTGAGTTAAGTAGTATTGTTGGAAGAGGAGGAACCTCCGGAATTGGAACATACACTCATGATTTGGGGGGATTTATTTTAGACGGAGGTCATAGTAAAGAGGAAAAACCTTTATTTTTACCGTCCGGGGCATCAAAAGCAAAACCTGCCACATTAATTGCAAGATATGATTTTCCGGAAGAATGGAAAATTTTGATAGCCATTCCCGAAATCGAGACACATGTTGAAGGTGATGATGAGGTGGATGTTTTCCAGACTTATTGTCCTATTCCAAAAGAGGAAGTGGAACAGGTATCTCACTTGATTTTAATGAATCTTGTACCGTTCATGCTTGAAAAGGATATCAAAAACTTCGGATGGGCTATCAGTGAACTTCAAAAAGTTGGATTCAATAAACTGGAACATTCTCTTGACGCCACTTATCTGCCTATAATGCAGGCTATCGAAAAGGCTGGAGCATATGGTGTGGGCATCTCTTCATTCGGCCCGGTATTATACACTGTATTTGATGAGTCAAATGAATTTATTGTAGAAAAAACCAGAGAAATTATTGGAGACAAAGGCACTGTATTTGTCACTAAAGCACAAAACCATGGTTTTGTCATTGAAAAATGAACAATATTTTTTTTTAATGGGGAGTGTTTTTTATGAGCAATAATAAAAAGATAAGGATAAATTATAGAAATTTCGGGCTTTTGATAATTTTTTTACTGTTGCTTATATCAAATATTTTCCTCTACGGTTCTCTGATTAAATTTTATTATGTTAATCATGTATTTAAGGTTAGCTGGCCTATTGTCAATAATATTTTAACAATGGGCTCAGCGATTATTATTTTCGGATTTATCTCAACAAGACTACCTCAGTTTAGGAATCTGGGTGACAGTGCGATTTATGAAATTGGATATCTGGTTATCATAGGTCTTTTCAGCATTATTATTTCCTATTTTAATAAGAGTACCAATACTGAAGCCTTTTTCATGCCTTTTCTGAACATGTTCAAGGTTTTGTCAGTTCTTTTGATATTGGTGCTTATTGCAACCAGAACACCCTTTTTTAAAAATATAATGAATAAAAAATTCACTAAAAGGGATTTGTTTTTCACATTTTTGATTTTCAGTATTTTAGGTTGCATTGCATCCAAATACACTATCCCGGTTAACAGTTCCTATGCCAATGTCAGAAATTTAATCATTTTAATTGCCGGACTGTTTGGAGGACCTTTTGTAGGTATTCCTGCCGGATTGGTTGCTGGTGGATTTAGATTCATTGAAGGAGGAGTCACAGGATTGCCCTGTTCTCTGGCCACAGTTATTGCAGGATTTATCGGAAGCATAATCTATTATTTAAACGGCAAAAGATTTTTAAAAGGAAGATCTGCCATTGTTCTGATGTTTTTATATGTCGGATTTGAAATGCTGCTGATTATCGTGTTGACTCCGCCTAATATTTCTGTTCCGTATATAAACGATATTTATCCTCTGATGTTATTCGGTGATGTTTTGGGGATGATTTTATTTATCATGATTTTTAGGGAAGTCAAATCAGACAATAACATCAGTTACGAAGAATTAAGAATCAGGGAACTTGAAAACACTCTGGATGAATATGATGACAGACTTGAGCAGCTGGAAGAAGATATAGAAATGTTAAAAAAGAATAATGATTTAAAATAAAAAAGGGAAGTTTATAAATTGTAAACTTCATTGGCAGGGACAATCGGAATTTTATTGTCAGTTAAAACCTGAATTAAGGTATCAATGTTGTCTGAATGCAGGAGTAAAATAGCTTTATCCTCTTTTTCATGGCTGAATGCATAAAGATATTCCAGATCAATTAAATTATCTTTTATTACTCTTAAAACTGTAGTCAGACCTCCCGGTGAATCGGTCATCTCCACACCGATTATGTCTGTGATTTTAACCAGGAAATTATTTTCTTCAAGTGCTTCCTTTCCCTTAATTGGGTCGTCAACCACAAGTCTTAAAATACCAAACTCGGAGGTATCTGCCATGCACATTGCTCTGATATTAACGTCAGCCACGGTCAGTACTTCCAAAGGTTTGTATAAACTGCCCATTTTGTTTTGTAAAAATATTGATAACTGTTTGATTTTCATAAAGTGTCACCTTTTTTAATGTAAGTTCCTTTCATCAATAACTCTTTTTGCTTTTCCTTCAAATCTAGGTAATGTTTTTGGTTCAACAAGAGTTACTTTAACGTTTATTCCTGTTTCGTTTTCAATGGATTTTCTGATTTTATTTTGAATCTCCATCATTTCTTTTATGCCGTCAAAGAAAATGTTCTGTGACGCTTCCACTTTCACTTCAATTTCGTCCAGGGTATTGGGTCTTGTAACTATAATCATGTAGTGAGGCTCTACATCACCTATTTTAAGCAGTGCCTTTTCAATCTGTGATGGGAAAATAGCTACTCCTTTGACTTTAATCATGTCATCTGACCTGCCGGTTATTCTGCTCATTCTGGCATGTGTCCTTCCGCATTCACATTTTTCATATGTGAGTCTGGTCAGATCCTTGGTCCGGAATCTGATAACTGGCATTCCTTCCCTTTCAAGGTTTGTCAGTACCAGTTCGCCGGGAGTATTTTCACCCAGTGTCTTTTGGGTATTTGGATCGATAATTTCGGGATAGTAAATGTCTTCTGCAATATGCAGTCCTTTCTGTGCACAGCATTCAACACCAACACCCGGACCCATAAGTTCTGTCAGTCCGTATATGTTGTATGCTTTGGTTGCGAAAAGTTCCTCCACCCTGTGTCTTATCTCTTCGGTCCATCCTTCCGCTCCGAATCCTATGGCTTTGATGTTTAACTCCTTGAGGTCAATTCCGTCTTCAAGAGCCACTTCGGCAAGGTGGATTCCGTAGGAAGGTGTAAAAATCAGCCCAGTCGCTCCGAAATCGCTCATTATTTCGATTTGTCTGCGGGTCTGGCCGGTTGAAATAGGTATGATTGCAGCTCCAACTTTATGGCATCCGTAGTGAACACCAAATCCTCCGGTAAACATTCCGTATCCGTGTGTATTTTGCAGAATGTCATTTTCACCGATTCCCATCATTGTAAGACCGCGTGCGATGGTTTCCGCCCAGGTATCCAGGTCCTTTTCAGTGTATCCTGACACCACAGGTTTTCCGGTTGTTCCTGATGATGAGTGAAGTTCCTTGATTTCATTTATGTCAACTGCAAAAAGTCCAAAAGGATAGCTTTCCCTCAGGTCGTCTTTTGTTATGAATGGTAATTTTTCAATGTCCTTTAAAGTTTCTATGTCTTCAGGATAAACTTCAGCTTCACTGTATCTTTTATTGTAATAAGGTATTTTTTCAAATGCTCTTTTGACAGTTGACTGAAGTTTCTTTAACTGTAGTTCTTCAAGGTCTTGCCTTGACATTGTTTCGATTTCTTCGTTCCAAAACATATTTTGCCTCATTAAAATTTTAATATAATTATAATATCTTTGATACCATACATTAATGTTTTTACTTGGACTTTAACTTTTTAAGATAGTAATGATAATATAATATTGTGGTGTGTGAGGTACACATTACATCTAATAACTTTTATATATTTTATTAGATTAATAATAAATTGTAATTAATTAAATTTAATTTGAATGTATGGAGAATTTTTACTATGGATATGATGAGTGTATTGTGGCAGGTTGGTATCTTTGCTTCCGTTCTTGTATTCGGTATTAAGATAGGACTGGCTTCAGGTTTGGCTAATCTGTCTAAAAAATTATTTGCAGCAATCTGCATCGCTTATGGTGGAGGTGTTGTGCTTATTTCAGCTATTGCTTCACTGTATTCGGAGCAGCTGGTTCAGGCAATTTACAGTTATAATACAATATTTTACATTATCATGGCATTAATCATGATTATTGCAGGTTTATTCACTATCAGAGAGTGGAAAATTCATGACAAAAACACATCAACCGCAACTTCCCTGGCTATTATTGCTCCATGTCCGTGCTGTTTTGGTTCAATTATTGCAAGTGTCTTGATCGTCGCACCAACAATAGGAGTTACTTCACTTGATTTAAGCTGGTATGCGGCAGGAGCGCTTGTAGCGGTTATGATTGTAACTTATCTTGCATCAAATACAATAGTTAAAGTAATTAACCGGCCTTATCCGATTGTACTGGGCAATTTCATGCTTTTACTTGGTGCATATTTCTTACTTTCAGCCATTGTCATACCAAATATCGCAGGAGTATTGTCAAAAACTCAAAGTCCTATTACAATGGGTTCTCCTCAAGACATACTGATGGTAATTCTGGCTTTTGCCATTTTAATTGTCGGAGGTATTGTTTTGAATAAAAGAGGTAGAAATATTTTAAGGTGAAATATATGGTTTTAAATATTCCCGGTGGAGAGTTTTTAACAGGTTCCCTTGATGTAATTTCACAAAGTTTAACAATACCTGTACTGGTTATATTGCTCGTAATTGTAATTATTTCAATCATTACATTGGGTGGAGTTATTGCGGAGTATACTTCAAGACGCAAGGTTCCTGTAGGAACAATCAGGGATTTGATTTATGAAATTAATAATGCATCATCTTCTGATGAATTGAAAAATATAATCAATAATGCTAAAATTCCAAAGGCACAAAAGAAAGTACTGACTGAAATCGCTTCTTCATCTGAATTGGGAAATTCTTCAAGAGAAGCACTTGCACGTAAATTATTCGAATTTGAAGAAGAAAAAACAATGAATAATCTACAGAAAACTGACATTATCACCCGTATCGGACCGACCCTTGGACTGATGGGTACATTAATCCCGATGGGTCCGGGTCTTGCTGCATTGGGTGTGGGAGACATAAATACACTGGCATCTTCCCTTACAGTTGCGTTCAACACTACAATTGTAGGTATCGGTTCCGGTGCATTATGTTATGTAATCGGTAAAATTCGCTCAGGATGGTACGACAGATACCTCTCAGATCTGGATGCGCTGATTGATGCTGTACTTGATAAAATGAATAATTAGTGGTTCTTATGGTAAGAAAAGGTGGAAGGCGAAGATCCAAACGTGTTGAAGAAGATCCGATGACCGGTACATCCAATCTTGTTGATGCAATGCTGGTTATTGCAGTGGGTTTTTTAGTTTTTGTTATCATAAGCTGGAATATGCAGGC
>CACZNW010000128.1 GCA_902782595.1 uncultured Methanobrevibacter sp.
CATTAATTTTAATTAACATACAATCTCCAATAAGAATTTTTAATATTATATATATTTGATGTTATCATATAAAATAATTATTTATTTGATTTTAGAAAATTATATTAACACAAAAATGATACCAATATTATATATGTGGTGAACTTTATGAAAATCAGTCCAAAACATGTTACTTATATTCTAATTATCCTGATTATTGCAGTTGGTGCCCTATCCATAGCCAGTGCATACACTGGGACCGGTTTTTCACATGATATTCCGAGCTCCAAATATTATGACATGTCTTCTTCTGACATTTTAAGCAAATACAAGGATACAAATTGCCATGTTGAAGAAAAAGCAACATGTACAAAAGTAGTTGACGGAGACACCATCTACTTGGACAATGGAAAAAAGGTACGTTTTGTAGGAGTCAATACTCCCGAAAGAGGTGTTGAAGGATACATTACATCCAAAAATTTTGTTCAAAAATTATGTCTAAACAAAAAAGTGGGATTGGACATTGATGACTCAAAACATTCTGACAAATACGGCCGCACATTGGCAGTCGTTATTGTAGACGGAAAGAATGTCAATGAAATGCTTTTAAAGGAAGGTCTTGCCGAAATCATGTACATGCCTCCAAGTGAATTTTATCCCTATGACTGGGCAAACAGCAATACCCATGTGGCGGATACCCACAGTTCCTCTTCATCACACACACCAAAAAGTACTGAATCAACAACTTCATCATCATCGGCCAGTTATGTAGGCAATGCCAATAGCGGGAAATTCCATGAATCCTACTGCAGCAGCGTGAGTAAAATGTCTGAAGGAAACAAAGTTTTCTTTTCAAGCCGTGACGATGCAGTAAATCAGGGATATGTCCCCTGCAAGATATGCAATCCCTAACTTCTTCATTTTTCCATTACCCTGACCATTTTTAGTAAAAAATCTTATTAATCACATGTTATTTGGCAAAAATAGATAAGTTTAAATACTTTAACACACAAGTTGTACACAAGGTGATAATAAATGTATATAACAATACAAGCATTTAAAGATATGCACGGATCTAAACCCCTTGCTTTAGATAGGATTATAAAATTAGTTAAAGAACCAACCAACCGATATGACAATGAGGCAATAGCATGTGAGATGAGATATTTCGGAAAAATAGGCTATGTCTCAAACAGTGTCCAAACTGTTGCAAAAGGCACAATGAGCGCAGGAAGATTATATGACAAAATAACAGACGAATACTTTGCAAAAATCATGTTCATTATAGACAATATTGCAATTGCCAAAGTATTAAGCAGCGCCGAATTCATATCCGAAATAGAAAATCCGGAAAGTGACCTGCACTACCTGTCCGACAATTTAGAATCTCTTGACTTTAAGGAGGAATAAAATGATACTTCCCGAAATTGAACTGTTAACACCACAGACACATAAGAATATAACCGCAATACCTTTGAAAACTGAAAAAAAATATTTGGATATATTGACATTGAAAAAAGGAATGGAACTGGGACTTGCCGAGGTAACCGAATGTGAACAGTCAACCGTGAACACACTTATCGTTAAAAACAAAGCCATAACCCCCCTTATCCTGCTTGACGGTGAAGAAGTAGTTGGAGGAGATCAAAATCGTATAATCAACTCAACTATTTTAGTTGCACCTGAAAGTGAAGCAAAAATTTCAGTAAGCTGCAGTGAACGTGGCCGCTGGAGATACAAAAACAAATTCGAAAGTTCAATACACATTGCAAACTACAACACCCGCCGTAACAAACTGTCCGCCATGAGATGTGAAGCACCCGTGCAGAATGAAGTTTGGTCTTCAATAGACTGCCTTGAGAGAGACAATTCATTCAGGTCACAGACCAGCGCCATGTCTGATAGCTATGAAAACAAAAAAATCGATCTAGAAGAGATATTAAAATCATTTAAAATCGTTGATGAACAAAATGGCATATTAATCATGGAAAATGGTGAAATAAAGGGTTTTGAATTATTATTAAATCCTGAAATTTATATAGATTTTCATGAAAAAATATTGAAAAGCTATTTAATTGATGTTAAGGTCGAAAATAAAGAATCTACAATTAACACTGATGAAGCAAGAGAAGTAATTAAAAATGCAGTGAATTCTAACTTTGAAGACAAACAAAGCAACGGTTTAGAAGAAGTATTTGAATTTGAAAATGAAGAAGGACTTGGAAAAGTTTACATTTATAAAGATGAAGTCCTGCATTTCTCATACTTTAAAAAACTAAAAGAAACCAGTAAAACTAATAACCCTACATTAAATGATGATGTGGAATTACCTATAAGGGATTAATTTCCCTATTTTTTATATTTTCCTGAATTTAAATTAAAATCAACCGAAAATACCATGTTTTTCATTAGTTTCTTGAATAAAATATTTTTCTAGAAAATAATTAAACTATCTCTAAAAGATTAAAAACAAACAACTTGCAATTCATCTGACAATTAAATCCTCTTAAGATGTTTAAAATTAATTACAATATTGCTGATTGAATATTTTAGCAAAATATAAAAATTATTATACATCGCTCCTAAAAATGAAAATACCACCAACCCGATGACATTAATCGAAAAACAACAGTTATTAGAAAATCACTTCATTTTTAAAAATCAAAATTAAAAAATTATCTTTGAAACGAACAATATATATTTGAATTTTAAATATAGAATTAATTACAAACTGACTAGAAAACATAATTTAAATAGCGTTTAAACAATTATTGTAACAAAAATTCCTTATAGTAACTCAATATTTTTTCCACATTCAAGGAATAAAAAAATTAAAACCAGGAATTCAATGAAATAATTATTGAAATTCGAAAACTCTTAAAATAATGCTTAAATAATAAAAAAATGGAAAATGTAGATTTTATTTTGAAGAATAGTGCCTTAAACCATTTTACACTCGAAATGTACCTCTAACCTACTGTTTAAAATTTTCAAAAAAAAAATTATTTAAAAATAAACACCGGATTTTTTTCCTGATTGAATACTTCAATTTTTTCATCGCCATGAGTTAAATAAAGTGAATTTGAATCTGTTACCTCACCAACTACATTTGCTTCAATTGAGTATTCCGCAAGATATTCCTTAACAAATTCGCATTTATCTTCATCGGCTGTGAAGACAAAACCAGATCCGGGATATGATCGAAGCCAGTCTGCCCACGGCATATTTTCATTTCTTGGAATATCATCCAAATTAACTACCGCACCCTTGGATGAAGTTTCAAGAAGCATCTCAAGAGTTCCCAAAATTCCAGGATTTGAAATGTCCTTTCCTGATTTTATATAATCGTGTTCGGCAAGGTATTGAACAGCTGTAATCTGGTCACGAACCAACTGGTCATCCTTATCATATGTAGTATCCCAATTCAGGCTAAACATTTCGTGGGGTTTGCCGTCCAAATCTATGGCAACGATTACCTTATCTCCAACTTCGGCGCCGAAGCTTGTAATTATTTTATCCTTCCGGGCGATTCCCACAATTGCAACTCCAAGTGAATCCACTTCACCGTCGGGATGAAGGTGTCCGCCAACCATCGGAACACCAAATTTCAGGCATCCGTCATTGATTCCTTTCAATAAATCCTCGTAAATTTCATCTTTACTTATTGACATTATGTTTACCATTGCAAGGGGTTTTCCGCCCATAGCCGCAATGTCATTTACATTTACCAGAACTGAACAGTATCCCGCCCAGTAAGGGTTTACATTCATAATGTCACCCCATATTCCGTCAGCGGCCAAAAGTATTACCTGATTGTTTCCAATGTCAATAGCTGAAGCATCATCACCAATATCAATTACCACATCTCCCGAAACATTGTATGATTCTTTTAAAAGAGAGATTACATTATCAATTGAACTTTTACGTGTGACTCCTTTAAATTCCTGAATTTCCCGTACAAGATTTTTAAAATCCAATGTTACACATCCCATTTTTTAATATAGTTTAATTTTATATTTGCAGTTAATATTTTTTATTATTTCCTCGATTCTGATTTTTACCTCATCAATATTTGTAAAGTCAAAACATACCTGTTTGTCATTAAAGATTTCCCTTTTAATATTTTGACCGCAGATGTCATCAAAACCACTTTCGACTTCAAAGATTATTGAATTTTTAACCTTGAATCCATCTTCCACAACCTTGTCCAAATCCCCGTCGGTTATTCCAATTACAGGTATATCAAACCTATACAGAATATCCGATGATATCAGTGTAGTGTCATCACCGACTGTAATGACAAGACTTGAATCTCTGAATTTATAAACATCTTCGCCGGCATGGTCAAGGAAAGTAATTTTAAAGTTTTCGGGTTTTTCTTTTGAAATAACCCTTGGAGTGACCTTTGCATGTCTTAAAAGTCCGGTTTTAATGATAGCATTTTCAAGGTCGACTTCCCCAAGTTTTTCCAGACCATGACTTTTAAGTTCTCCCCCTACAATGTCGACAATGTGATTATCTTCAGCAATTAAAATTAATTTATCTGAGTTGGTTTTACCGATGACAATACTGTTGACCATAATATTTTCACCGGGACTTACACCGTGAACAATTCTCTGATTTATACCTGCATCATCAGACTTTATGTGATTTTCATAAATTTCCTTCGGAGTTACGACATTCAAATCCAGTTCCTGTGACAATTCATGGACTATCTCCAAATCATTATTCCAGGGAATTATGCTGCCGTCAACTTCGCCGGGACGTTCTATTTGAATAATCGGAATATTATTGTCAGAAATTTTATTTATGTAGTGGTTATAAACTTTATATCCGAAAACTTGACCGGTAACATCTGATTTGCCATAATTCAATAAAAATATAATGTCTGCGTTATCATCGTGAAATATTTTTAGTGAATCGCTTGGAACGAGTTTTTTTGAAATGTCTATAGTATTTTCCAATCCTGCATCAATAACGGCAGTTCTGCCCATTGTTCCGCCAAGTCTTGTTTTAACATTCCCATAACATTTAATTAAATCAATTAACTTTAAGGCATAACCTGAATCGATAATGTTGGGACCGTGAACAACAATGCCTATTTTCATCTATTCACCTTTATTCTTTTTTTAAATATTTTGGACCCGCAGATTTCACAGTCATCAAATGGATAATCATTGCCATATTCCTTTTTACAGCCTTCACATACTTTTTTCCAGTTGTATATTTCTTTAATTCCATCGGTCATAACTCCGGAATATGGAATATTCATGATTTTCAGAGTGTTTTGAATTGTATAATCGTCACTGATAACGCAAACGTTTTTCCCCTGTTTGCGGAGCATGAACGCCAGTGCAATCAATTTTTTATCGGGAAGCGATAACCTTAAAACATCCCCAGAGTCAGAAATTATTTTATCAATTTCGCCAATATAACTGACCGGAACATCCATTATGGTCAGTTTACCTTCATCAAGAGCCATATCAAAAGATAATTTAGATTCGAAATCCTTAATTTCGGCCGTGATTTCTGATACCGTGAAATTGTTATTTGAAATAAGTTTGAATCCATTAATAAACGCTGATGCATCCAATACATAAGTAGTTTCCATAATCATATTTTAATATTTATGAATTAATAAAATTAGTTATTTTGAAAAACAATCCATATCGTAAATGTCCCTAAAGTTCAATTAAGTACATATTGTATACTTAATAAATACACTATAGGCATAGATTTACATTACACAATGTTTATTAAAATAATAAAATATTCACAAATTATTCAGAATATAATATAGCATTTACAGAAACCGAAACACGATAACAACATATCATAAACATTTAATCTATGCTGCAAATTTATTTATGAAATATGTCTGGAACAAATTTGGGTATGATTTGGAACAGACTTGGAATATGTTTGGAATAAATTTGGGAGAAACTTTCACAATCTTTGGGATATATATGGGAAACCTTTTGTAAATCCTTGGAATATCTTTTGGAGAGATTTGGATAATGTTTGGAAAAATCTATTTAAATTCGAATGATTAAACTAAATATTAACCAAAAATCATAGAGATTTAAAAAAATCATGATTAATGATGGAGGAATAAAATGTATATTCATAATGATATCGATGACGACATAAAATTTCTTGCAAAATCTGAAATTCGATTGAAAATACTTAACGAATTATATAAAAAACCAAATGATGTGCGGGGTCTTGTCAAACAGACTGACATTACATACAGTTCCGTTTCAAGTAATGTGATTAAGTTGGAGAAGAATAATCACATTAAAAAGATCAAGAATAACTACTATGTCAACCCAATGACCGAGGTTTACCTGAAAACCTTGATGGATTTTAAAAACAGCGTACAGATGGTTAATGATTATGAATCATTCTGGGACAAACATGATTTGAACCAGCTAAGCATCAATTCAATAAGGAGAATAACAGATTTGAAAGACTCCGAGTTAATAGAAACAACTCCAATTGATATTTATAAAACCCATAACACTATTAAAAACCAGATTAGTGTTTCCAACTGTGTTAAAGGAGTATTTCCTTACCTGCATCCGGATTATCCTGGACTGATAGAGGAAGTATTACAGAATGAAGGATCCGTGGAGTTAATCGTGTCTAAAAGCATTTTTAAAGAGTTAATGCTTCGTATAAACGACAATATTAGAAAAAATGCTATTAAAGAACAAAAATTAAAAGTTTACCGATTTAAAAAGGATTTGAACCTATATTTAACAATATGTGACGAATCAATGAGTCTGGGACTTTTTAAGACTGATGGTAGTTTCGATCAAAATAGAATCCTGATTTCAGATAATCCGAAGTCCTACAGCTGGGCAGAGGATTTATTTGAATATGTGAAAAACGAGGTGAGAGCATGACCAGCATAGAAATAAAGCAGGGATTGACCGAGGAGTTCAGCGGAATTAAATATATTTTAACTTCAGGAATGCGTTCCCGATTACTCCTTGCAATCTATGAAAGTCCAAAAAATCTCGAGGAACTACGAACTGAATTGAAAAAACCATCAGCGACGATATTGCACGGCCTTAAAGAGCTGGAGAATATCAACCTTGTTCGCAAAGTACAAAAATCATATGAACTAACTTCAAATGGTTTTTTACTGACAGTGAACATGGTAAAACTGATTGACAACTGGTATTCACTCAGTAAAAGCAAAATCTTTTGGAACAATCATGACCTGTCCGGAATCCCTGATGAACTCCTTAAAGATATTTATCTTTTAAAGGATGCGGAATATATTCACTCCACAACAAGTGACCTGTCAAACGCTTTCAATACCTATATTAACCTGCTTTCAACGTCTGAAGAACTCAGGATAATAATGCCGATATATTCAGAAAATCATTTAAAACACTTGATTAAACTTTTAAACAGGAAAAGGTTAGTGAAGCTGGAACTGCTTGTCAGTGAAGAAATATATGATTCAATTAAAGAGAATGATTTGTTTAACAAAAAAATTCTACAGAACAAAAAAGTCCAAATCAAATGTGTTAAAGAAGAATTAAAGATCTTTTTAACATATTGCAAGGAATTTGTATCCCTGAGTTTATTTTTCAATGACGGACATTATGACGATTCCCAGATACTGATTGCAAAAGATGAAAATGCCCTTAAATGGGCGTTAAACATCGATAGAATATATAAAGAAAAGGAGGAAAATTATGTCAAACTCCAAACAGGCAGTTCTAACTTCAATGAACATTTGGAACATTGAAGATAAAGAACTTTTAAGTCTGTTAATTGCACGGGAAGGTGGTAAAACGACACGAAGAATTATTGACAAACTACTGAATAAACCCTACAATAAACATCAACTGGCGAAAAAATTGAAACTTGACTACAAAACAATAAGCCACCACATTGATATGATTGAAGAACACGACTATGCTACAAAGGTAACAATTGGTAAAATTACATATTATCAGCCAAGTAAGAAACTATTTAATAGCTTGGATGAATATAAATTTATCAAGGAGTACCTTAAGAATAATAAATAAAATAGGAGTGGAAAGTATGGGAAGTGAAACTACAAAAAAACATCAAAATGAGTCTTCTACTTGCATTAAATGTGGAGTTATCACACTCAGTGACAGTAGAAAATCTGAAAAACTGGATTTATCAGGAAAATATATCTCCGATGAAATCAAGTCAAGATATATTTTAAAATCCAAAAAGTTAATTCCCGATGAAGAAAAGGATCTGATTGATACAATAGAAGAAATGATTTTAGAGGGAATCGACGTTATTCTGACAACAGGAGGAACTGGTCTTGATACCAGAGACATTACTGTTGAAACAGTAGAATCACTTTTCGAAAAAAAAATAGACGGATTTGGCGAAATCTTCAGAGCAAAATCCTATGAGGAGATTGGATCAGGAGCATTGCTTTCAAGAGCAACTGCCGGGGTTTATAAAAAAACAATTATATTTTCTATGCCCGGCTCTCCAAATGCCGTAAAAACAGGGTTAAATTTAATAATTGATGAACTACCCCATTTTGTTCACCATGTGAAGAAATGAGGAAATTTCATCTTTTTTCTTTTTTTATTCAAAAAATTCATCAACACTGATTAAAGGCTCCAATTTTATACCTGCCTTTTCAAATTCTTCAACAGCACCTTCCTGCCTATCAACAACAACAAATGCTCTGACTACCTTACCCCCATTGTCCTGAATGGCTTTAATTGCTTTTAAAAGTGATCCCCCAGTAGTAGAAACATCTTCAACAACAATTACATTATCATTCTGATTGAGTTCACCCTCAATGAGTTTTGAAGTACCGTAACCTTTCTTTTCCTTACGAATCATTAATAAAGGTAAATTGGACTCCAGGGAAACTGCGGTAGCTATTGGAACAGCACCTAAAGCAGGACCGGCAACTTTATCAACATCCTCATCACTGATTTTTTCGGTGATTAGCTTTGAGATTGTTGATAAAATCTCAGGCTCGGTAATGGCCTTTTTCATGTTAATATAATAACTGCTTTTCTTTCCGGAGGATAAAGTGAAATCCCCTTCAAGAAAAACTTCATTTTCCTTTAACAGTTCAATTAGATATTCCTTTGACACCATCATAAATCATCTTCGCCTTTAAGTAAAATTTTATCTCCAATGACTTTTACAAGTTCCATCGGAACCATATTCTCACTAGCTTTTATTTGTTCAGAAAAACCTGTCTTTTTAAGCACCAAATCAGTGATTTCGTAAGTATCCTTATCCAATACCACATCTGAAACTTTTCCGACAATCTGAATATCTGCATCGAGAACTTCCTTACCAAATAATTCGTCTTTAATTCTCATAAATAAACACCTTTTCAATAATAAATAAGTAATTAATATTAATTAATTGTTTCTAAAAAAGGGATGCAAAAAAGGAAAATTGTATTAAATAGCAACAACATACTACCATCTGATGTCTTAAGGTGAACATATGGAAAAGAAAACATACACAGTATCGGAAATAAATTCCTATATCAACAAAAAATTAAAACTGGATTCCAACCTGAAAAATATTCTTATTCAGGGCGAAATTTCCAACTACAAGACTTATCCTAGCGGACACAGTTATTTCACTTTAAAAGATGAAAATTCACAAATCAGTGCAATAATGTATAAAAACAATAAAGACCGATTCCTTAAATTCACACCGAAAGACGGAGATAAGGTTATCATAAAAGGAAGCATAGAAGTTTATGAAAAAAATGGGAAATACCAGTTGTATGCTACAAGAATAACTGAAGACGGAGTCGGGAATTTACACATTGCCTTTGAACAACTGAAAAAAGACCTGAATAAAAAAGGACTATTTAAAGACTCACATAAAAAAGAAATACCTAAATATCCTAAAAAAATCGGAGTCATTACCGCCAGAACCGGTGCGGCCGTAAGAGACATCATCACAACAATCAAAAGAAGATATCCTATTTGTGAGATATTAATATTCTCAACACTGGTTCAGGGCGACCAGGCTGCCTCACAAATTGTAACGCAAATTGAATATGCACAGAAATTTGAATTGGATACCCTGATTGTCGGACGTGGAGGAGGAAGTATTGAAGATTTATGGCCATTCAACGAAGAAAAAGTCGCATATGCAATTTATAACTGCAGAATTCCGGTAATAAGTGCTGTAGGTCATGAAATTGATTACACAATATCTGATTTTGTAGCCGACAAAAGAGCACCAACACCAACTGCAGCCGCAGAACTTGCAGTACCCGAATTAAGTAAGGTTAAGGAAAATGTTAACCTGCTGAAACAGAGACTGAACAAAAACATGGGAGATAAAATAAAATTCAATAAAACTAAATTGGAGCACATTTCCCAAAAAAGCATTTTCAAAAACCCAGAGTCAATTTATAACATTAAAGGAATGCACATGGACAGTTTGATAAACAGATTAAACTTCGCATCAAAAACTATAGTTACAAAAAACCGGAACAAGCTTATACAGTTAGAAAGGTCCCCGATTTTTAAAAATCCGGAATCAATTTATAATACTAAAGGAATGCACATAGACGGTCTAATAAACAGATTAAACTTCGCATCAAAAACCATAGTTGAAAAGAATAAGAATAAACTGATACAAATAGAAAAATCTCCAGTTTTTAAAAACCCTGACTCCATGTACAAATTAAAAGAAATACAATTGGAGAGTTTAGTGAATAAATTAAACTTCACAGCAAATAATATAATTACTGAAAACAGAAATAAACTGTTTAAATTGGAAAACTCCCATATCTTAAAAAATCCCAAAGAGATTACAAAAAATAAACGGAATGTATGCCTAAAAAACATAAATAAACTAGAAGTATTGAACCCGCTTTTAACATTGAAAAGAGGTTATTCAATAGCCAAAACCGATGACAAAGTTATATCATCAGTAAAAGATGTTAAAGCCGGAGATAAAGTGGATATCGAATTAAAAGATGGAACAATAAACACAAAGGTGATATAATGGAAAATTTAAGTTTTGAAGAAAGTCTAGAACAACTGGAAGAAATTGTTGAAAAATTAGAAAACGGTGACGTGCCGTTGGACGAAGCAATTGATGAATTTGACAAAGCAATGAGATTAGTTAAAATATGCAATGAAAAATTAGAAGCTGCTGAAGATTCAATAGCTAAAATTGTCCAGGACAACGGAGAAATAATTGAATTCGACTCTAACAAATGAAATAACTTATCCAATATTCCAATAAGGTCTTTATTGGATAACTATTACATTTTTCTTTTATTTCAATCGCCAAATCATAAGCATCTTCTTTTTTAATTAAACCTTCATTGATTTCATCAATCAGATTTAAAACAGATGTTGTAAGAGCCACATATCTCTGGTTTCGTGCATCAGTCTGCAGTTGTTTGATAAATTCAAATTTATCACAGTCCAGATTATCATAAAACTCATTTATATCCAATGTATATCTGTTCAGCCTTACCAAAACATTTGACTGTGATTTATTTGTAATCCAAACCTGTTTTCCGATCGCTTTTGTTACAGATTCAATAACTGCCTTTCCAATCAGTTCACCAAGTTTGGAATGTTTACCCGCATTTGTCAATGTATCACTTGAATCTGAATTGGAAAAAATTGCCACACCGTCAGTTCCGGTTCCCGTTGCATATCCGTTGGAATACTGTGAAGGAATTTTAAGATTATTCAGAGCAACTGATTTGGCCTCTGTAACAGTCATGAACGCTTCAGCCAATGTTGGTTTTTCCAGACAGACATTGGTAAGTAAAATAATATTTATTGTACCGAATTTAAATTCACCGTTCTGTTCATAATAAGAAGAATCATCTCCTGCCCGTGATGCATTGGTTCTCACACCAGCAGTTGTTATGGCTGTGACTTCAAGATTTTTGAATTGTTTTGTAACAATGCTTACGTTTTTCATTTTAGCAAGAGTGATTAAACCAGTTGAAAAATCAGGATCAATTTTAAATGACACGCATTCATTTATTAAATATTCCCGAACATTATGATTTTCCAGATAGTCAATTTTATCCTGTGAGAGATGCTGGTTGAAAACGTGCTTGTACAAATCATTGGTTCCGCCGTTTAACTGAGAAGTGGACAGTCCGTTACGGTAAACATTGAAATTAATTAAAATAGTATTTTTTAAATAAAATATTTCATCATCAGTGGATGTTTTAAAAATAAGTCTATTATTATACATAAAAAAAGAAATAAGGTGATGTAAAAAGAATTTACATCATTGGAGGCATTCCGCCCATTGCGGAAGGGTCCATACCCATATCTTCAGGGCCTTTGGTTGATGCAATTACATCATCAATTCTTAAAATCATTTCAGCTGCTTCGGATGCAGACTGAATAGCCTGTTTTTTAACACGTTTAGGTTCGATTACACCAGCTTCTTTCATGTCTGCTACTTCACCGGAGAATACATCTAATCCCATGTAGAAGGAATCTTCTTGTGCTGCTCTTAAATCTACTAATGAGTCAATGCTGTCTAAACCTGCATTTTCAGCCAAGGTTTTTGGTACGATTTCTAAAGCTTCTGCAAATGCGTTTACAGCTAACTGTTCTCTTCCGTAAATGGATTCTGCGTAATCTTTGAGTTTTTTAGCCATTGCAATTTCTGGAGCTCCTCCACCAGCAACAACTTTGTCATCTTCTACAGTAGCAGCTACAACACCAATTGCATCTTCAATAGCTCTTACAATTTCGTCAACAATGTGTTTGGTACTTCCTCTTACGAATAATGTTACGGATTTAGCACCACTGCATTCTTCGACA
>CACZNW010000129.1 GCA_902782595.1 uncultured Methanobrevibacter sp.
ATATGTGAAACATTAAAATTATTACATTATTTTTTCAATATACATCTTATTTCCACATTCATAGGCAAAAGCCTCCTGCTGCAGCACATCATTGTGTTTTTTAAACCAGTTTTGAAATATCTCTTCCGGATTATGGGTGCTTTTACAAACAAACAGTGTAATCAGCAGTTCATCATAACGCCTTGATTTGTAATATCCGTTGACTTTGGTTACATAAAGATTGTCATGACCGATTTGACTGAACTGAATCATCAAATCCTCTATCAAATCATCGATTTCAATTTCAATCAGTTTACCGTCGGCATATCTGAAGAGAGGAATGTGAAAAACATATTTTTCATCCAGTTCAATCATTGAAAATCACCTTAATCCTGTGGGTTTTAGGGTTAAATTACCTTCTGATTCTATTATTTTCTACCCTGTAGATTCTGCTTCTCATATGTGGTTCAGGCTCTTTTTTGATATTAATTTTACCTTCCTTATAAGTCAGATAAAGGGATACGACCCATGTAAGAATGGAAATATAATGGAAAAATCCAAATACATACATTCCTAAAAGATTACAGATTATTCCAACTGCAAGCAAACCTAAACCTTTTGAAACGTTTCCCAAATATGCAATTCCAACACCCGTAAAAAGGAATGATAGAATCATTGCAACTGTTGAACTCTTTTCTGCCATAATAATTATTCACCATTTTTACTTAATTAAATAGTATTTTTGTATCTTTTTAATATTTAACATTAAAGATTAAAATGAATAATGTATATTGTGCAGTTTATAAAGACAAACTGAACTGCTTGAAGGGAATGCATAAATCATATAATCAAGCTCATCAAGAGTTATTTTCTTGTTGATTATGAATGCAAACATGTTTGCAACATTTTCAGCATCCGCAGCATATATTTCAGCACCAACAATGTTCAAATCCCTATCAACAATGACTTTAGCCTCGGCAGTGGTGTCATTTTTAAGTTCAAGTGAGTAGGATTTTCCGTATTTTATTGTATGAACGTTATATTCATCATTCTCATCACCGATGTATGCCGGAACACCCACTGTTGCTATTCTTGGTATGGTATATGCAACTGCCGGAATTACCGGATATGTTATTTCATCTGCTTTTCCCAACAATTCCCGTGCAAGATATTTGGAGTGATGTATTGCAACGGTTACCAGTTTGGCAATTCCTGTATCGGCAACATCACCTGAAGCGTAGATATTTGGAATTTGTGTCTGCAGGTGTCCGTTAACCTTAATTCCCTTATCCGTATAAGTCAGCCCCACATTTTCAAGACCGATGTCTTCAACATTGGCTGTTCTTCCCATTGCAGCAATAACATAATCCCCTTTAAGGCTAAGACCGCTTTCACAGTTTACGGTGAAAGCATTTTCATACGCCCTATTATTGATTTTTGCTTCTGGATCTCTTAAATCCTTATCTGAATTCAATGCCTTATCAACATTTAAAACCTTATCTTCTGGATTTTCTATTAAAACATCATCATCTTTAATTACTTCGCAGACAGTTTGGTTGAAATGGAAACGGATATTTTTCTCTTTTAGGATTTCAATGACTTTTCTGACGTAAGGCTGGTGGAAGTATTTTAAAGCCATGTCTCCTCTGACAATAACATCGGCAGCAAGGCCCGCTTCAGCAAGTATTGAGGCAAATTCCATGCCGACAAAACCGGCACCTATAATAACTGCATGCTGGGGAAGCTCATCAATATCCAAAAAGTCAGTGCTGTCGTGGAGGTATTGCTTACCTGGAATATCCGGAATTACAGGTTTTAAACCTGTGCATATTACAATCTTATCGGTAGTGAAAGTTTCATCACCCACCCGAACTGTGTGTTTGTCCAGAATCACTCCTTTTCCGTGAGCCACATCAAGACCGTATTCCTCAAATTTGCCGTCTAAAAACGGCGCCATATTGGCTATGCGTTTTCGTTTGAATTTCATTAAATCCAGCCAGTTAACCTCAAAGCTGCCTGACTTTCCAACTCCCTCAAAATTATCGGTCAACGCCTTTATTTCATAGGGAGCATCAAGCAATGCTTTGGAGTTACATCCTCTATTGGCACATGCTCCCCCATATAAACTTTCTTCAATGATTAAAACTTTCAGACCTTCTTTTCTTAAAAATCGGCCACCCTGCCATGCGGCATTTCCACTTCCAATATAAATTACATCATAATCCATATTTTCAACCTCTAAAAAATAATCTGTTAAAAGACATATTTATCATTTAAGAATAAAATATTATTAAATATGAGAGATTATTTATATCTGGATGATAATGATGATGCTCATCAGACCAAATTCAAGGTTTCAGACACTGAAGGATTTGATTATCTTTTTAATGAAAAACGCTATCCCGAAGCATTAAATAAAATCAATGAAATGTTAAAAACAGATTCAGGTTACGAAAACTGGAATCTTAAGGGAAAAGTTCTCGACAGATTATCCAGATTTGATGAAGCCGTCAGGTGTTATGACAAATCACTGAAAATTAACCCGACAACAGATACCTTAATCAATAAAGCAAATACTCTGTACAACTGGGCAAAGGTTACATTTTTCCCAGAGGCAAATTACAGAAAGGCTCGGGAGTTAATTGATATGGGAATAAACACCCTTCCGGATACGGAAGATCCGTCTGAATTTTATTTTTTAAAGGCTGAAATACTTGAAGGTCAAAATAACCTCCCCGAATCATACAAATGTTATCTAATCGCATATCAGGAACATGATAAACTCAAGGAATTTGAAAAACAGACTTCTTACTTGAAAAGTACTGCGGATACTTTATTAAATATCGCGGGAAGCAGCTATTACAGTTACACTCCAAAAACCGGCGATATTCTTACTCTGGTTAAAGATGATGAAAATGAACATGACCGGGATGCGATTGCAGTTGTTAAAGATAGTGAAACCGTTGGATATGTGGCAAATAATGATTACACTCTAATTAATGAGGTTAAAAGTGCAAGCAGTATCAGAAATTCAATACATGACAATCAGAAAATAGAAATATTATTCACATACATTGGAGAGTATGTTATCGCCAGATTAATATCCGGATAGCTCAAAAACCATATATAAATTAAATCACAAACATTAAATTCAGGTGAATATAATTGGAAAAATCAACTAAAATAATTCTCATAGCAGTTATGTTAATGATTATTGGAGGATTAATCTATTTTGAAACACCTCACGTTAATGAAATATCATACACAACACTTGCCAATACAAGTATCGGGACAGTGGAAGTCGGTGTTTCTGGAAATGAAAATGCAACAAAGTGTATTGCACTGATTACCGGAATTCATCCAAGGGAGACATTGTCAATTGAGCCTGAAATACAGGCTGCAAGGGAATTCGGAAATGATGATGTTAAAATAATTAACTATAAGGTAACCGTCACGGATAATCCAGAAGACTATGAACAGGGAAGAGCAAACGGTGAAAGTCTGGTTCATGACTATGTCAATCCAGATGTTACTTCTTCAGATGCGGATGCCGTGGTCATTGCCCATTCACACGTTCCGGAATATGGTGAGGGATTCTATCTTGCCACACCTGAAATGGATGATGTCTCAGTCAGTACAGCTAAAGAGATTAGTCAAATGAGTGATTTCAACTATTATCCGGTTACAGGTAATGAAACCTACAAATCCACTTCTGCAGTTCTGGTTTCAAAGCCTATTGCTCAAGCAGGTTATCCGACATTTGTTTATGAGATACCCGAAGATATTTCAGATAGGACCTCAACCGACAAGACTAAAGAATTATTTAATCTGATTGTTGATAATTTATAGGAAGGATTATTATGAGAAGAAAAGAAATTATATTATTCATGACAACTGGAACCGGCATTAATTCAGACAATTCAGATGAGGGCGACAAACAGCTTGCCAAAAAATTGTATTCCACAATTAACAAAATATATCCGAATAAAGTTGTATTCTTCGCATCAAACATATCAAAACAAACCATTCCATATATTGAAGAGTTATTTAAAAAAGACAATGATGAATTTATTTCAGGTGAAGATTATGAGATAGTTACCGTTGAAGCAATAGATGACTTCAGCAGCTGTTTTGAAATATTTGAATCTAAAATTTTGCAATATGATTATATGGACGATAAAGATTATCAGATTATTATGGATTATACATCCGGAACAAAAACAATGTCTGCAGCAATGGCATGCTGCGGAATGTTTTATTTAAAAGATTTGGTTTCCGTTGGTGGAGACAGAAGAAACGGCCAGGTTTCAGCAGGTACTGAAATCATCAATTACCAGAACTTGTATAAAATCTATGACAAATTTGCACTGATGAGAACCCGACGCAATTTCAACTCCCATCGTTTCATGCCGTGCATTGACATACTGAACTATATTGTTGATTTAAACATTCACAAGGACTCGTTCTTAAATCTATGTAAAGCATATTATTATTGGGACAATATGGCTTTTGAACATGCATATAATCATTTAAAAGAAGTTGATACCAAGGCCATGGAATTCGTTGAAATCAGAAAAAGAACTGAAGATGAACCTGAAGGCACTGGGCAATATTGTTAATTCAAGATCAGATAATCTGAAAAACTGTTATATTCTTGCAAGTTTGATTAATAATTCTATACGAAAAGCTGATGAGTATAAATATGATGATGCAATTGCTCGATTATATCGATCCTTTGAATTAATTGCACAAATTCAACTAAAGAAGTATATGCTTAACAGTTCAGATATAGACATTTCCATATTAAAAGAAAACAATGTTTCACAGGATATTATTGATGAACTGATTAAAACCGCTGAAGACGGGAAAATACGTATCGGACTTATAAAAGATTATCAGATATTGTATGAATTGGATGACGATTTAGGTAAATATTATATTGAAAATGAAAACAAAATCAAGAATCTGACACAAAAAAGAAACAAATCCATTTTAGCACATGGTCTTGATTCACAGACAAAAGAGGATTATGACAAATTCCTGGAACTTGTAGTGAATCTGGCTCATAAACTAGACAGAGACATGAATAAATTCCTTAAAGAAACAAAATTTGCGAAATTTGATTTAAAAATTATTGATAAAAAAAAGTAAAAAAAAGATATTATTTTTCAGCTAATGTCCAATAACATCTTTTAGGTGAAACAATTGTTTCATCCTTTTTTAATTCTTTCATAATTTTATCCACTTCTTTTTTTTCAACACCTGAAATTTCACTTACTTTTTTAGCATTTAAAGGGTCATCAGAACTTCTAAATGCCTCAATAACTTTTTCTTTATCATCCATTATTAACACCTTTAACTATAGTTTTGTCGGATGAAGTATTAAAGTTTAATCTAAAAAA
>CACZNW010000130.1 GCA_902782595.1 uncultured Methanobrevibacter sp.
AAGTGTAAAACTGCACCTCGAATCCCCAGTAGTCAATCCAACATTTCAAATCATAGTCCTGAAAAAATTGAATTATTGGACAGACTCATAATAAATTATCTACTTGACTTTTACAGTTGTTTTTATGGTGTCTTTTTTGTAGGTTACTTTGATAGTGTGTTTTTTACCTTTTTTGAGTTTTTTGATTACTTTTTTGTTTAATGTTTTTTGTGCAATTCCTTTTTTGTTGGTTTTTGCTTTGTAGGTTTTGCCGTTTAATTTGAATTTGATGACTTTTCCTTTTACAAGTTTTCCGTTGATTTTGAGGGTTGCTTTTATGGTAAATTTTTTGGCAGTCTTTTTGGCGGTGACTTTTTTGGCTTTGAGTACCTGTTTTACGGTTACTGTGTTTTTTACAGATTTTCCGTTGTATGTGGTTGTCATGATGTATTTTTTAGGAATATTTGTTATTTTGATTTTTGCTATACCGTCAGCGTCAGTTTGTACTGTTGTGGTTTTTTTGTTGATTGTGAATGTGACACTTACGCCGGAAGCGGCCACTTTACCGTCTGCTGAAACTATTTTAACGGAGAAGTATTTTCCACTATCATAGTCCACTTTGATGTCTTTGTTTTCTGTGATTTTAAAGATACTTGGGTTTAAGTTTACATTGACAGTGTTTTTGTAGGTTTGATTGTTGTATGTGGTTGTAACATTATAGGTTCCTGGAACATCAGTTATTTCTACTTTTGCAATACCGTTAGCATCGGTTATTGCTGTGGTTGTTTTTCCGTTGATTGTAATGTTTACAGTTGCACCTTCACCGACACTGTGACCGTCAGCAGTTACGACCTGAACTGTGAAGTAGGATCCGCTTCCATAGTCAACAGTAATGTTTTCATTGTTGATGATTTTGGTATCGTCAGCAACAGTATAGACTTTTAAACAAACAATTGCTCCTCCATCTTTATATGAATCAGCCCATGGCGCTCCATCAATAGAGAAAAATGAAATATTCTCAGTATAATGTACTCTCACCTCTGGTTGTGTAATATAAGGCATAGCATTGGAAGTTATAATTGCTTTGAATACATCTCCTTTTTTAATTGGTACGTAATCATCTAATTTGATAGTATGGTAACCAAAGAATGGTGATACTCCTTTTTGAGTTAATTTTAATTCATCATTGACATAAATCTCAACGGTGTAATTGACACCTTCTTGGTTAAAGTATGTTCCGACACCTGCAATCAAATCGTCATCCAATGCTTCAAACACATTCATATAACTTACATTGTTTTCACCAGACATGAAATTACCGCCACCTATAATAGCATATTGATAGTTTTTATTGTAGGGTACGGTATTTTCAAATATTACTGTAGCAGCACAACTACTTGGCTGAGCAGGGTCATATTTTAAGAGTGTTTGATCATAATATGAAACATATAAATATCCATTGTCTCCCCAGCCAGGACCCCAGCTGTTTTTAACAATCCATGCACCGTCACCTGGAGGTGGGATTATGAAGTTTTCTTTTGGGAAATTGTCATCCCATCCTATGATGGAAACTGCATGATTTGCACCTAAAGGTTTATCAACATATTGTGCATATGTAGTTTCATTATAATATGGATTTGATTCATCATATGTAGATTGTCCATAATAAGACACAGCTAGAGAACCATATTTAATAATAGCTTCCTTAAGTTTTGTTCCGTTAGGGATTTCATTATTAGGTACGAATATTGCATCCTGAACATGAACATCATTTAAAGTTGTTATAATAGGTGAAATTTTTCCCATTTCATCATAAATATCAGCATCATATATTAATGCTCCAAGCCAGCTTACCAAATAGCTTATAGCATAAACACTGTTTCCACCTTCAACTAAGTTAGTACTCCCATAAATTGAATATCTATACATTGAATCTTTCATGTTATTTTCAGAAAAGTCAGATGTAATTCCTGCAGCTTTTAATATTGCAGATTCTAAAGCTCCGGTCATTCCGAATGTCCAGCAGGCCCCCATCCAACCTTGATCTCTAACTGGTGATACCCATCCCCATTCACGCAAATCAAATCTGGCAGGAAGATTAGTAACATTAATAGTGTTATTTAGCAATGTTAATTGCAGACCTTGTCCAATCACTATTGATGAATGAAGTTCGTTGTTGGTTGAGACATTATCATCATTGATATAAGTATTGTTGTCTAAAACACCAACATTATCGAAAAATGTGTAGATAGGATTTGTATTGTTTTCAAACAGTGAATTTTTAATGGTGTATGATGAATCATATGCACCGATTGCATTTCCTGCACTTGCAGTGTTATTTATAAAATTAGATTTATCCACATTTAAAGTGCCCATATCATTGAATATTGCACCGCCATAGGTCGGATATCCTTCAATAACATCGACACCGTTTGAAGTGAAATTACAATTAGTAATG